>DATNCK010000312.1:0-12796 GCA_035571575.1 Steroidobacteraceae bacterium
TGGCATCCGCTGCTCGCGATGCCACTGGCGCTGCTGATCGGCGCGGCATTTGGTGCATCGATGGGGCTGATGATCCAGCGCTATCGACTGCAACCCTTCGTCGTCACGCTGGCCGGCATGTTTCTCGCGCGCGGCGCCGCCACGCTGATCAGCGTTGAATCCATCGGCATCGACAATGGATTCCAGGCGGCGCTGGCAGGCGCGCGCATTCCACTGGGGGGCGGAACCTTTCTCTCGGCAGGGGCTGCGGCATCCGTGGTGGTCGTGATCGTCGCAACGATCGTCGCGCGCTACACGCAGTTCGGTCGCACGGTATATGCCATCGGCGGCAATGAAACGTCGGCGGCGTTGATGGGGTTGCCGGTGGGGCACACCATCATCCGCGTGTACGCTCTGAGTGGATTTTGCGCGGCATTCGCCGGCGTGCTTTATACCGTCTACATGCTCAGCGGATACAGCCTGCATGCCACCGGGCTGGAACTGGACGCCATCGCCGCAGTAGTGATCGGCGGAACGTTGCTGTCCGGAGGCATCGGCCAGATCCCCGGCACCTTCTTTGGCGTACTGGTGCTGGGCCTGATCCAGACGCTCATCGTCTTCGACGGCACCCTGAGTTCATGGTGGACGCGCATCGTCATCGGCTTTCTGTTGCTCGCTTTCTGCCTGCTGCAGCGCCTGCTGTTGAGCCGCAAGGCCCTTCAGTGACTCTCTGTCATGCGCCGTCGGTCGCGCAGACCGTAGTGGCGGCAGTACAGCGCGATCAGCAGGCCGGCGCAGGCCATGAATGCACCGAGTACTGCCACGCCCGCGGTACGACTGCCCAGCCAGGATGCCAGCACGCCCAGTAGATACGGGCCTACGAAACCGCCGAGATTGCCAAAAGAATTGATCGCGGCCAGTCCCGCCGCCACGCCGGCGCCGGTCAGCATGGAGCCCGGAAAGCTCCAGAACAACGCCGTGGCTACCAGGCCGCCGGTGGTCGCCAGCGACAGCAATACGGCGGTGAGTACGGTGTGGTCCGTCCAGACGGCACTGAGCGCGAGACTCAGGCCGCCAACCACCGCCGCTGTGGTGGCATGCCAGCGCTTCTCGTTGACCCGTTCCGCATGGCGTGTGACGAGTACTGAAATTACTGCACTGCTGAAATAGCAGGCGGCGGTAATCAATCCGATGGTCAGTACCGATTTGATGCCCGTTTCGCCGATGATGGTGGGCAGCCAGAAGTTGATGCCGTAGACGCCTGTGACGATGCAGAACAGGATGATGGTGAACACCCACATCGCCGGAATCGAGAACAGCGCGCGCAGCGAATAATCGCTCTTGTCAGCAGCGTCCTGTGTCAGGCGGTCCTTGAGCAGCTGCTTCTGGGAACTCGTCAGCCAGCGCGCTGCGTCGATGCCATCGTCCAGGTAGAACAGCACCAGGACGCCGAGCAGCAACGCTGGCGCGGCTTCGATGAGAAACAGCCACTGCCAGTCGTGCAGGCCGCCGACGCTGGTGAATCCATCCATGATGGCGCCGGAGACTGGCCCGCCAAAGACGAATGAAAATGGCTGGGCCATCAACAGCAGCGCGATGGCGCGGCTTTGCCGGTGTGCCGGATACCAGTAGTTCAGGTACAACAGCACGCCGGGAAAGAATCCCGCCTCGGCAGCTCCGAGCAGAAAGCGCAAGCCGTAGAACACGGTGTGCACCTCGAGGCCCGTGGCATGCGCCACAGGTTCGGTGAATGCCATGGCGGCGGAAACAAAACTCCAGGTGACCATGATGCGTGCAATCCACAGCCGCGCTCCCAGCCGATGCAGTGCCAGATTGCTGGGAATCTCGAAGAGGAAGTAGCCGATGAAGAAGATACCGGCGCCGAAGCCATAGGCCGCCTCGGACATGGAAAGATCGGCCAGCATGTGGAGCTTGGCGAAGCCCACATTGACGCGGTCGAGATAGGCGATCAGGTAGCAGAGGCCGAGAAAGGGCAGAAGGCGCAGCGTCACCTTCGCGTAGGTGTGCTCTTCGGTGGCGCCGGCAGGAGCGGGTTCCGCACGGCCTGCCATGTCATGCATCATCAGACTCCGGTGAGCGCAGATGCGCGATTGAATGCGTAATCATCATACTATTTTGTCTCAGCCCCACCTTGGTAACTTGCGGTGGGCACATATATAAGGAGTGGGGGATGAAGGCCAGTAACGGGGTATTTCGGTGGACGGCGGTTCTGCTGCTGGTCGCGGGCGCAACTCTATTGACCGGGCAAGCCTCGGCTGCCGGGAAGAAGCCCAAGGCGGGCGATCACATCAAGGAATGCCGCAACTGTCCGGAGCTGGTGGTGCTCTCGGCGGGCACTTTCATGATGGGCTCGCCCGTGAATGAACCCGAACGCGACACCGATGAGCCCCAGCATCGTGTCGATATCGTAAAGGCCTTTGCCATCGCCACCACCGCGGTGACCTGGAACCAGTGGGAGGCCTGTGTCCGTGACAACTGGTGCGCGGGCGAGGAGATCGACGTTGCGCTGCGAACCAACGCAGATGGTTCACGCATCGCGAACTACAAGGACTATGGGCGTGGCACGCGACCGGCGGTCGGCATGAGCTGGTATGACGCGCAGAGATTCGTCGGCTGGTTGAACTGGAAGACGGGCCATGACGATGCCTATCGTCTGCCTGCCGAGTCGGAATGGGAATACGCGGCGCGCGCGGGAACCACGACGGCATTCCCCTGGGGTGACACCATCGACTACAACCGCGGCAACTTCGGACTGCGGGGTCATGGAGAACGGGGGCCATACGCCGAAGGGCGCGACAAATGGCTGGACGAAACCGCACCGGTGGGATCATTCCAGCCCAATGCGTGGGGTCTCTACGACATGCACGGCAATGTCTTCGAATGGACCCAGGATTGTTACGAGCCCAACATGGCGCATTCACCCGTCGACGGCAGTGCGAGCACGGAAGGCGACTGCGCGGTGCGCGTGTTCCGCAATGGCACCTTCGCCAGCAATCCCTACATGCAGCGTTCGGCGCGTCGCGGCGCGCCGTATCTGGCTACCACGCGCGGCCATAATTACCTGGGTTTCCGCGTGGCCAAGACCTTGCCATGAATGCGCGTTGCGCATTCGGGCTGGTGGCGCTCGTGCTCGCAGCCTGCGGAAAATCGCCGCCGGGCAATGTCGACGTTAAAAGGCTGCAATCGGTGCAGAGCGAGCCGGGTCAATGGCTGGCACTGGGCCGCAATTGGCAGGGCAATCGCTTCTCACCGCTTTCCCGGATCAGCACGGAGTCCGCGAGCAAGCTGGGCTTCGCCTGGGAGTACGAGTTCCGCTCGCATCGCGGGCGGGTCGAGCATGGACAGGAGGCGACGCCGCTGGTGGTCGATGGCGTGATCTACGCCTCCGGACCCTGGGGTTCGGCCATCGCGGTGGATGCGAAAACCGGCAAGGAGCGCTGGCGCTATGACCCGCAGGTCGACGCCAGCTACAACCGCAAGGCCTGCTGCGATGTGGTGAGCCGCGGACTGCAGGTCTGGAAGGGCAGAGTCTACGTGGCCACGCTGGATGGTCACCTGGTCGCACTGGATGCGCGCGATGGCAAGCAGATCTGGAAGACGGACACGTTGATCGATCGCGATCAGCGTTCGTATTCCATCACCGGTCCGCCGCAGGTTGCGGGTTCCGTGGTCGTCATCGGTAACAGCGGTGCCGAGTTCGGTGTACGCGGCTACGTCACCGCCTACGATCTGGACACTGGAAAGCAGCGCTGGCGTTTCTACACGGTGCCTGGCGATCCGAAAAAGACTCCACCGGAACATCCGGAGATGGCCGTGGCGCTCAAGACCTGGTCTGGGAATTCCGACTGGGCATCGGGACTGGGCGGCACCGTATGGGGTGAGATGAACTACGACCCGGTGCTCGATCTTCTCTATGTCGGCACGGGCAATGCATCGCCGCTGGCGCCATGGGTGCGCAGCCCGGGCGGTGGGGACAATCTGTATCTGGCTTCCATTCTCGCGATCAAACCCGATACGGGCAGGCTGGTGTGGCATTTCCAGACCACGCCCGGCGAGATGTGGGATTACACGGCCACGCAGAACATGATCCTCGCGGATCTGACCATCGCTGGCCGCGCGCGCAAAGTGCTGATGCAGGCGCCGAAAAACGGCTATTTCTACGTGCTCGATCGTGAGACCGGAGAGTTCATCTCCGGCAAGCCTTACGTCTTCACCAACTGGGCAAGCAGCCTGGATGCCAAGGGTCACGCGACGATCAACCCGGCGGCTACTTATCAGGACAAGCCCGCACTGGTGTTTCCCACCGGCGCGGGCGGTCACAACTGGCCGCCCATGGCGTTCAATCCGCAGACGCAGCTGGCCTACATCCCGGCGCGTGAATCAGGCATGGTGATGACGCCACTGCCTGGCAAATACCAATGGAAACCTGGGCAGAACAACGGCGGTCAGCGCGTCGTATTCAGTTTCTTCGTGAACCTGCTGTCACCGGCCGAACGCAAGGACTACGACGCGGTGATCGCGGCGCATCCTGGCCTGCCGGAGGCTTCTACCCATGAGTTCCTGATCGCCTACGATCCGGTGAAACAGCAGGAGCGCTGGCGCCTGCCGCTGGGACGCGCCGAACTGGCCGGCGGCGGTGTGCTGACGACGGCCGGCAATCTGGTGGTGCAGGGGACTTCGGCTGGCAAGCTGATGCTGTATCGCGCCGATACAGGCGATGTCGTCAAGGAGATCGACGTGGGCACTGGCATCATGGCGGCACCGGTGAGCTACGAAATCGACGGCGAGCAGTACATCGCGGTGCTGGCGGGATTCGGCGGCGCCATGGCCCCGATGTATCCGCCCGAGAGCGCGGCATATCGTCACCAGAATTATGGCCGCCTGCTGTCATTCAAGCTGGGTGGCGCGGCCACACCGTTGCCTCCGGGGCGCCAGCCATTGAGCACGCCTGAGCCGCCCACGCTGCCGGCATCGACGCCGCAGACGGTGCAGCGTGGCGCAGGTCTGTTTTTCACCTATTGCGCGCTATGCCATGGCGGCCAGGGCGAGACGCGGCTTTCCGCCTATCCGGATCTGTTCCGGTTGAACGCGCAGGTGCATGGCGAGTTCCAGAACATCGTGCATGGCGGCAAGCTGAAGGACAGCGGCATGGCCAGCTTCGCCGACATCCTCAGTACCGACGATGTCGCGGCCATCCAGGCGTTTCTGGCGCAGGGACAGGCCCAACTTCGCAGCCAGGAGCAGGCGGCAGCACGGTAACCCGTCGCGATGCCGGTATGATCCGCTGACAGCATGTAGATCGGGGGCGAGATGGAGATGGGAATCCGGGGGCGGCTTGCCCTCGTCAATGGCGCCAGCGCCGGCATGGGTCGGGCTGCGGCGGAATCACTGGCCGCCGAAGGCGTGGATCTGGTGCTGTCGGCACGCGGCGAGGCACGGCTCGAAGAGGCGGCGCGTGACCTGCGCGCACGCTATGGCGTGAAGGTCACCGCAGTGGCCGCGGACCACAGCACTGAAGAGGGCAGGAAGCGGATTCTCGCCGCCTGTCCGAGCCCTGACATCCTCGTTGCCACCTGTTCCCCGCCTCCGATGACGCCGGATCATCGTGCCATCACTCCGGAGCAATGGCAGGCCAGCCTCGACACCGGTCTGATGAGTCCGGTGTTTTTCATCGAAGCCGTGTTGCCCGGCATGGTGCAGCGGCGCTGGGGCCGCATCGTCAACATCGCCAGCATTGCGGCGAAATATCCGCTGGAACTGCGCATCCTCAGCGGCGCACCTCGCGCCGCGCTGGTGAATTACGTGGGCGCGGTTGCGCGCCGCGTTGTGCCGGACAACGTGACACTGAACACCGTGCTACCGGGCATGTTCCACACCGCAGCCGTGCACGATCAGTTCACCGTGACGGCACAGCGCAATGGCACGAGCTACGAGGCCGAGGTGGCCAAGTTCGTCGATGCTTACCAGATTCCCGCCAAACGCTTCGGCGATCCACGTGACATCGGAGCGCTGGTCACGATGCTTTGCAGTGAGTTTGCCGGTTACATCACGGGTCAGAGCATCGCGGTGGATGGCGCCACCACCCGTTCCACGTTCTGAAGTCCGCAATGACCGATCCCCTGTATCGCAAGACCGTATGGCGCCTGCTGCTGCCCATCGCCATCCTGACCTTCGTCAATTCGATCGATCGCATGAATGTGAGCTTCGCGGGACAGCAGATGTCCCGCGACATCGGATTGACGCCATCGGGTTTTGGTCTCGGCGTCAGCACCTTCTTCGTCGCCTATCTGCTGTTCCAGTATCCCCATGCGCTGCTGCTGCGGCGCCTCGGCATTCGTCCGTGGCTGCTGCTGTCGATGTCGGTGTGGGGCGTAGCGGGATTGATGATGTCGCAGCTGCACGACCAGACCGATTTCGTTATCGCGCGCTTCGTGCTCGGCGCCGCCGAGGCTGGGTTTGCGCCCGGCATGACCTGGTATATCAGTCAGTGGACGCCGCGCGCGACGCGTGCCAGCGCCATGGCCATCGCGCTGTCGGCCGTGCCGTTTTCGCTGGTGGTGGGCGGGCCGCTGTGCGGCTGGCTGCTGGGCATGTCCAATCCGCTCGACCTGCAGGCCTGGCGCTGGATGTTCCTGGTATCGGCCGTGCCGAACTTCATCTTTGCGCTGCTGGCAGCGCTGTATTTCGTCGACCGGCCCGGCAAGGCACGCTGGCTCGCAGACGGCGAAGGTGAACAAGTGGAAGCGCAGATCGCGGCTGAGACCACGAGCGGCACTCCGGGTCTTGCGTTCGCCATGGCGCTGCGCGATCTGCGTATCTGGTTGTGTTCCGCCATCTGGTTCCTGGTGATGACTGGTTCGTATGCACTGGTGTACTGGCTGCCGCAGATCGTGCGGCAGCTCGCGATCGCCAATAGTGAATTCATGATCGGCACGCTGAGTGCCTTGCCCCAGGCTGGCCTGGTCACCGGGCTGTTCCTCAATGCACGACTTTCCGATCGGCGCGGAGAACGACTGCGCCACACGGCGGCTGGTGCGTTGCTGGCCGGCATCGCGCTCATGATGGCGACCGCGTTGCCGGTAGGGCCGGCGGTGCTGGTGATGCTGGTCGTTGCGGGCTTCGGCATTGGCGCCTCACAGGGCGTGTTCTGGACGGTGCCTGCAGCACTGCAGATCGGCGGCGGGCAGGTGCCGATCGGCGTGATCGCAGCGGTGAGCATGGCAGGCACGGCTGGCGGCATCGTCGGCCCCTCGATGATGGGCTGGCTGGTGGAGCGCTTTGGCAGCCACACGCCGGCCATCCTGATCCTGGCCGGGTTTCTGTTGCTGGCTGCGCTGCTGCTGGTCGTTCAAGCACCGCGGAAGCTCAGGGGAGTGACCGCATGAATGCAGATCTCACCGGTGGAGCGCTCACGCCGCCGGGGTTGACCTTCGCGTTTCGCATCATTCTTGAATTCGATGCCGGTCCACGGCTGCGTTTCGAGCCCGCCCTGCAGGGCGGGCGTCGAGGTTTCGTCGCCGTGCAGGGCGGCAGCATCGAGGGGCCGCGGCTCACCGGCCGCGTGATGCCGCAGTCGGGCGGTGACTGGCCCCGCCTGTGGCAGAGTGGACTGGTGGAGTTCGAAGCCCACTATCTGCTGGAAGCCGCAGACGGCACGCCGATCTACATCCACAATCGCGGCATTGCCTATGCCACACCGGAGACCCTGGCGCGAATTGAAGCGGGTGAGTCAGTGCCTCCGGAGGCGACGTACTGCCGTATCACGCCGCGCTTCGAAGTGCCCGCCGGTCCGCACGAATGGCTGGCCCGCACGGTGTTCGTCGGCACCGGCGAGCGCCGCGGCGCGAGATCCGTGTTCGACTATTACGCTGTCATCTGAACGACGAACCTGGCAGGAAAATCTCATGACTGCTTCATTCAGCCCTGCCGATCGCCTGGAAATTCACGAGCTCATAGCACGCTACGCGTGGAGTCTGGATACAGGCGACGAAGACGCCTTCGTGGATTGTTTCTGTCGCGAGGGTGAACTCATCTGGGATGTGTTTGAAACCGAAGGACGCTGGCAGGGCGCCGCGGCACTGCGCGGATTCATTGGTTATTTCCGGCAACGGCCGGAATCAGCTGGACGCCAGCACCATGTGAGCAATGTCATCGTGACACCGCATGCGTCGGGCGTCCGCGCGAAGAGCTATGTGGCGGTGGCCATGAGACGAGGGGAAGGTCCTCACGCCCTGAATGTCATGGGTCACTACGAAGATGAACTGCAGCAGGAAGACGGGCACTGGCGCTTCGCGCGTCGCTACATCCGAGACTGGAATGGTCCGATATTGTCGCGTTTCGCAGGGCAGGATGGAGTGCGATCCATGCGTCCTTTGCCGCCGGCGCTGGCCGAGTTGTGGGCCACCCAGTCCCCCGGCGGGCGTTGACTGCAGGCGAGTCAGGCGACGCCTCGATTCTCCTTGCGGTATTCCGCCGAGCGGATGCGCCAGAACCTGCCACCCTTGAGTTCATAAATGACGAAGGTGTTGATGAAGATGCGTCCGCCCTTCTTCATCGGCCCGGCGACAAAATCCGGCAGGTCTGTCAGCGCCAGGAATTCAGACTGCAGTTCCGCGGCGAACAGTCCTGGCGTGGTCACCAGCCGGTTGATCTGAATGGTGCGGCGGGTCTGCGATTTGACCGTCTTGTAGAAGTCGAAGATGGCCTGACGGCCGCTGAGCGCGCGATCGCCCGCGATCACCAGCTTCACATCATCGGTGTAGTGATCCCCAAAGGCCGCGTAGTCGTCGTGGTTGAAGCCATCCATGTAGGCCGCAAATTCCTCCGCGCGAAAAGCCGGCTGCGCGCTGTCGGCCACGATCAACGATTGCGGTGCAGCCATCGGAGGGTTGCCACTATGCCGGCCGGAGCGCACGCGCTTGAATTTATCGCCCTCGAGTTCGTACCAGATGAAGTTCTCGGACCGTCGCGTCTCGCCTTTCTTGAGGGCGCCCGTGGGGAAGTCCGGCCAGTCCTGCTGCGCACGCAGTTCGGTGACCACATCCGCCACCCACTGCTCGCGGCCCACGACGAGGCCGCGCAGCGTCAATGTCTCCTGCACCTTGGATTTCACGCCGCGGTAAAAATCGAGCACGGCATCCCGGCCGGCAAAGGTGCCGCCGCGACCGCGGAAGTCGATGTCGGGCAGGTAGTAGCGGCTGAAGCCGTCGAAGTCGTTGCGATTGAAGGCATCCAGGTAGGTGCGGAAGTTCTGCAGAGCGCGGGCCGATGCGGCAGCGCCAGGGCTGGTATCCACGTCGAAGCTGACGGCACCGGATTGCGCCGCCGCGGCAACTTTCAGAGCGCTGCCTGCCGCAAAAGCGGTGAGTCCGCCGAGCAGGGCGGTGTTGAATTGCCGGCGCGAGAGAGCCGCAGCGGCACGGGGATTTTCATCGGCAGTGGGTGTCATGCGGTTGGCTCCTGGGCAGGCGTGCGATCCGGACGCGGAGGTATTACGGGAATCTGCAGATAGGAATCGTAGCGGCCGCCAGCATGAATGACATGCAGGCCGCGATTGCGGGTGTGCTCGTGGCGCGCAAAAGGTGCATTGGGCACGGAAGGCTGCACGGTGTCGCGCCCCTTGATCACCAGGCGCAGCGTCTCTCCGGCATGGAACATCGTGGAGGAAGGCCAGATCTCGATGTCCACCGGTACGATGTCGCCGGCGGCAAGAGGCTGCTCGCGATCGTGGGGATGCACCGGCAGATCCTGGCGCGACTGCGCGGCATCCAGGGCGCGGTGGCTGACGCGCAGCCAGCCCAGTGCCACAGGCCCGTCCTCACACATGGAATAGAAGATGAAGGGAACGAAGTGCCCTGTGGCATCCAGCTTGTGGATCGCCACGAACAGATCCATGTCATCGGCGCCGAGAGCCTGCACCCAGGCATGCAGCACCATGGTCCCGGTGGTTTCCGTGTCAGCGTCGAAGCGGTAATCGAACTGCGCACAGCCCTCGACAGAAAGCGGATCGTATCGGCATGTCGATTCACCAGTCGCAGGTGCCGCGCGTAATGTGCCCGCGTAGCCAGTGCCTGCCTCGAGGTAAAGCCTCTGGTATTGCGTGTCGGCGATGGGCCACGCGGTTTCGCTGCGTATGGCGCCCTCGTTGGCGCGCTCCCGTACTTCAATTCGTACCCGGGGCCACGCCGGTACGATCCGGCTGGAATGGCGCAGGAAGTGCGCAAAGAACTGGAATTGCCGTTCGAGGTTGTCCGGCCGGTAGTAGTAGTGCCATTTCTTGCGGCCATGGACTTCGAGCCACTTCTGTCGCGAGCCGATGCGTCGGTAGCCTTCCAGCGTGCCGCGCGTGTGCAGTCCCTGATCGGCCCAGCTGGCCACCACCCAGGCCGGCGCGGTGATCTGCTCCAGCGCAACTTCCTTGCTGCGCCAGTACGCATCGTGCAGCGGATGCGCCGCAATATTGGCCGGTGTGTCTTCGGTGCGCGTGGTGGACCATTGCAGGTTGGCGCAGCCGCGAGGCACGAAAGATGTCTCAGGAATTCCGCCGTGCAGGGCGAATTCGCGGTACCAGTCCGAAAATCCTTCCCAGGGATTGATGGCGGCCAGCGGCGCGGGTCGCAGAGCGGCCACCTGCCACTGGATGGCGGTGAGGTACGACACGCCGGACATGCCGACGCGCCCATTGCACCAGGGCTGCTGTTCCAGCCAGTGGATCAGGTCGAAGCAATCTTCGGCTTCGCCCTGGCCCCCATGACGCTGCTCGCCTTGCGAATACCAGCAGCCGCGCGGGTCGGCATACACCACGGCAAATCCGTGCTCGCACCAGAAGGCCGGGTCAGGCGCCTCGAAGGCGGTGTACTGCGAGATCCAGCCGCGGCCCACATCGGCCTCGGGCCAGGGGAGCTGATCGCGCGTGTTGTGCTTGCCGTAAGGGCTCCAACCCAGGATGACGGGAAGGTCCTGAACGCGGGCTGTTCCGGCAGGCCGGTATATATCGACGAATATCCGCACGCCATCGCGCAGGCGGACCTCGGCATTGCGGAAGATGTGCAGGTTGTTTTCCCGCGCGTCTTCGGCAACGGGAGGCGGCGGCGGCCTGCGTCCCGTCACCTGGTCCGGCGGCACGCCTTCACGCATGATGAGCTGGAATCCGGCCTCGTCCTTCATGCATCCCATGGTATGGGGCCGCGACGTCATGCGGCAGCGCCTGCCGATGATCCCCCGGAGTGTCGGGACTGGAACGCCTCAGCCGACGCGCGGTGGTTCGGCGGCGGCGACCGATTCGGCCATCATGTCGATGAATGCCCGGACGCGCAGCGGCAGGTAGCGACGCTCGAGGTATACCGCCGAGATGGAAACCGGCGGCAACACAACCTCGGGCAGCACCCGCATCAGACGCCCCAGGCGCATGTCTTCAGCAGTGAGTGCGAGGGTGAGCATGGCAATGCCCGTTCCCGCCAGCGCCATTTCGCGCGCTAGCACGATGTCGGTGGTGCTGAAATGGGGTACCACGGGTTCGACTGAACCGTCCGCCGCCGTGACGCGCCATAGTCCGTCCTGGATCTGGCTCTCCATGGCGATGCAATCGTGCGACAACAGGTCCGTGTGGACCGCGGGTACGCCGCGGCGCGCGCAATACTCGGGAGCGGCGAAGAATCCGCGCGGCATCGAGGTCAGTCGGCGCATGGGCAGGTCGGGGTTGCGCACCGTGCCGATGTGGATGGCCACATCATAGGATTCCTCGCTGACATCCACCCAGCGGTTGCAAACCTGCGCATAGATGCGCACTTCCGGATAGCGACGCGCGAACTGCACCATGCCACGACTCAGCGCCGTGTTGGCAAGGCCGAAGGGCAGGGCAATGCGAATGCTGCCACGCACCCCGGACTGCATTTCCGACACCACCTGGCTGGCATCGGTGGCGATGGCAGTGATGCGTTCACAGTGCTCGTGCAGGGCGCGGCCGATGTCGGTGACTTCGAGGCGCTGCGGTCCACGCTTGAGCAGCACGGCGCCGACCTGTTCTTCCAGCTGGCGCAGCTTGCGGCTCAGCGTGGCCTTCGGCACCGACAGGCGCACAGCCGCCCGCGAGATGCTGCCCGCGTTCACCACCTGAAAAAACAATGCCAGCAGATTCAGGTCGAGATTGCCATTGGCCCACCCGATCGGCAGTTTGGCTACCGCCTCGAGGCTGCTACTCAAGTGTGAGGCTCCCCTTCAACATTCGCAGAATGGAACACTGTGTCCCGATGTCCGAGCTAGCCCGGATTCATCTGCGGCCTTAGCTTCACAGGACCATAACACAGCGTTCGTGGGGAAAATCCCTGCGAAGCGGTATCTCAAGGGGACGGACGTGGGCAAATCGATTTCTGGCGTTGCGACGAAGCGTATCGCGGCTGACCGGCTTTCGGCCTGGCTGGCATTCACCGTGGTAAGCGCGGCTTCTTCCTCGGCTCTGGCTGCACAAGCAGCCACTGCGGATGACCCTTTGCTGGGCGAGATCACGGTATCCGGAACCAGAATCCAGCAGGACGGCATTACTGCACCAACGCCAGTCACGGTGGTCGACGCCGTCCGATTGCAGGACCTGGGTGCGACGAACATCGGCAATCTGCTGAACACGCTGCCCTCGTTCCGCCCCTCCTCGAACCTGCAGACCACCAATATCGGTCCCAGGGCGGCCGGCATGATCCAGGCCGATCTGCGCGGCCTGGCGCCGGTGCGTACGCTGGTGCTGGTGAATGGGCGAAGGTTCGTGCCGTCCACGCAGGAGGGCACTGTCGACCTGAACCAGATC
>DATNCK010000313.1:0-2485 GCA_035571575.1 Steroidobacteraceae bacterium
ACCTCATCGGTGTCGCGCTGTGCAGCGGTGATGCGCCAGCGGCTGGCCACGATGTCCGGGCGATGGGCCAGCAGATCGATGCCGACATGTTCGGGCAGGCCGACAGACATCGAGGGCAGGGGATGCGCCTGCAGCGCAGGCAGCTCGCCTTCGGCAGTTCCAGTCAGCGCGGCCAGCGCAACTACCCGCAGCCGCAGCGAAGTCTGCAGCTGCACCAGGATCTCCGTCGCGGCGGCCTGCTGCAGTCCGAGCTGCTGGCCATAGTCGGTGGATTCGAGGCGCGCGGCGACCCGCCGCGCCGCCAGCTGGCGCTGCGCGTCGATCAACTGCAGGCGCTGCTGCGCCAGCGCGATGCGCGCGTTGTCCAGCTGCCAGCCGAAGTATTCCTGTGCCACCGCCGCGCTCAGGCTCAGCATCGCGGCGCGTTGTTCGGCCTGTGCCGCGTGAGCACGATCGAGGGCCGCTTCGATGACGGCGTGTTTGCGACCCCACCAGTCGAGCTGGTAGCGGATGTCCAGGCCGAGGTCGGCCTGGTTGTACCAGTTGAAGCCGAGGAAATCCGTCGGCAGCAGGCCGTTCTCGCTCAGTCGCAGTCTCTCGAACTGCGCTTTCAGATCCACCTGCAATCCGGTGCTGGCGCCCGCCACACGCACTTGTTCACGTGCTGCTGCGATACGGGCTGTTGCTGTCGCGATGCGCGGCGCTTCCTGCAGCGCGCGTTCAATGAGCTGCGACAGCACCGGATCGTTGTAGCGTTGCCACCAGTTCTGGGAAGGCCAGGGCGCTGCGTCGAGCTTGACGCCCTGCAGTGTCAGCGGCACCTGTTCGCGCAGCGATGCGGGCTGCTCGCGCGGTGGTACTGAACAGGCGCCCAGCAGCAGCGCGGACAGCAGCAGCGGGACTCTCATGCCACACGGGCATTGCCGCCCGACTCGCTGGAAGAGATCTTGTCGATGCCGTGCAGCAGCTTTTTCAGTCCCGCCAGCAGGCGCTTCTTTTCCGCGGCACTGAAGCCGTCGAATGCGGCGCTGACGCCGACGCACATGGCGGGGAACAGTTTTTCCAGCAACCGTTCGGCGGCGGGGCGCAGCGTCAATTGCATGCGGCGGCGATCCTGCGGATCAAGGCTGCGTGTGACCAGCCCGCGGCGCACCAGCGTGTCGCAGATGCGGGTGAGATTCGCGGGGCTCTGTGCCAGCGCGCCACATAGATCGCTGGGGCAGGCTGCGCCATCGTGCGCATACAGCGCGGCCAGCACACGGTATTCCGGCTCCGCCAGACCCAGAGGGCGCAGGATGCCATCGAGGCAGGCGTTGAGGTCGCGTCCCAGGATGAGGGCCACGCGACACAGCAATACCTCGGTCAGGGGCATTTCGGGCACGCGACGCGCGATGCCGCGCAGATTCGCTTCGACATGGGGGAGCTGGGAAAGAGGCAAGCGTCACTCCGGATGGCTGACCATGCAATTATTTTATGACTGAAATATTCAGTTGTGAAGGGTATTGCCGTGGCAACGGCCTCAGCCGACATGAAGATCGCGTAATGTCTAATTGCCGGGGGAAGCAGGCTGCAGCGGCCGCGCCGGTGCGAGCAATAGTCCAGCCAGAGCAGCGCCGGCTGCCAGCAGCAGGGTGGGCATCAGATCAATATAGGTGGCGACCTGACCCCAGAGAATGCTGCCCAGCGCGAGGCAGCCGTACAACGCAGTGGTATACATCGCCATGCCGCGGGCGCGGACCCAGTCGGGCACCGCCAACTGCGCGGCAACGTTGAGCGATGAGAGCGCGGCGATCCAGGAAGCGCCGGCCACAAGAGCCGCCAGTACTCCGGCCGCCGGTTGATGCAGCAGCGCAAAACCCGTCATGGCCGCCACCGTGCCAACGGTGCCGAACACCAGCACGCGATCCAATCCATAGCGCGCTCGCAGTCGCGGCAGCAGCAATGCACCGGCCACGGCACCCGCACCGATGCAGCCCACCAGCACGCCGAACAGGCTGGGTCCGCCATGCAGCTGATTGCGTGCAATCAGCGGCAGCAGCGCCCAGTAGCAACTTCCGAACAAGTAGAAGAGCACGGAGCGTCCCAGGGTGTTCTTCAGTGCCTGGTTGCCCTTGGCGTGCACGACGCCTTCGTGCATGGCCGCGAAGAAGGGCTTGGGTGCGACACGTGTTGCTGCCGCGGTCGCTGGTCGCCACATCCACAGCGCGACGATCACCGCGAGGAAGCTCACCGCATTGATCAGGAATGGCCAGGCCACGCCTGCCGCCACGATGATCAGACCGCCGACGGCAGGACCGATGGCGCGGCTGATGTTGATGCCCACCGCATGCAGTGCGACGGCTGGCTGCAGCTCCTGTGGCGGTACCAGCCGCGGAATGATCGACTGCCAGGTCGGTGACATGATGGCGGTGCACAGGCCCAGACCGAAGGTGACGGCCAGCAGCGTGCCTTCGCCCGCCGAGCCGGTCAGCGTCAGTACGCCGAG
>DATNCK010000314.1:0-2250 GCA_035571575.1 Steroidobacteraceae bacterium
CATCCATGCTGCTGCACCAGGGTGGCGAGCAGTACCGTGGTGAAGGCCACCACCGCGCCCACCGACAGATCGATGCCACCCGTCAGGATCACGAAGGTCATGCCGACGGCAACCACCAGCAGAAAGGCATTGTCGATCAGCAGGTTCATGAAAACCTGCGGCGCGAGAAATCCTGAATAGCGTATGCCACCCGCCAGCGACAGGGCGACGAACAGCGACACGGTGACCAGCAGCGACAGAGTTCCCGGCGTCCGCGCAAGGCTCGCGTACCAGCTGCTCCGTGCTGATCCCGACACGACGCTCATGCGCTTCGCCTCGCTGGCCTGCGCAGCAGCGACATCACCTGGCTGCGGAACCGCGGCGCCTGCAGCAGCAGCACCGCGATCACCAGCACGGCCTTGACCATCAAGGTAACCTGCGGCGGAATGCCTATGCTGTAGATCGTGGTCGCCAGCGCCTGGATGATCAGTGTACCGACGAGACTGCCCGCCAGACTGAAACGGCCACCAGCGAGCGCACCTCCGCCCAACGCCACCGCCAGAATGGCATCCAGTTCAAACAACTGACCGGCGTTGTTCGCATCGGCGCTGGCCACATTGGAGCTGACCAGCAAACCAGCAAGGCCGGCACTGAAACCACAGAAGACGTAAAGCGCGGGAGTAATGGTTGTGGCACGCACACCCGCCATGTGTGCGGCGCGTGGATTCTCGCCGATGGCCCGCACGAACAGACCCAGTGCGGTGCGATTCAGCAACAGCTGCAGTGCGATGAAGATGACCGCTACCACGAACAAGGCGAATGGCAACCCGAGCAGGAACCCCTTGCCCAGGTAGGCATACGGCGCGTAGTAGATGGTAAGGATCTGACCATCACTGATGAGCTGGGCAAGACCGCGTCCGGCCACCATCAATATCAGCGTCGCGACAATGGGCTGCATGCCGAGCTTCGACACCAGCAGTCCGTTCCACAGTCCGCACAGCGTCGCCGCACCCAGCGCTGCGCCGAAGGCGGCGAACAGCGGCAGCAGTCCACTGCCGTTGTTGCCGGCCCCAAGCCGTGTGATCGTCCACGCTGCCACCGTGGCGGCGATCGCCATCACCGCCCCCACAGAAATATCCAGCCCGCGAACCGCGATCACCAGTGTCATCCCCATCGCCACCAGCGCCAGGGGCGCGGCGCGATTGGCGATGTCGATCAAGTTGCCGTAGAGATGTCCGTCGCGCCACTGCAGCGAGAGAAAGCCCGGATTGAACAGCCCGTTCGCAACCAAGAGCAACAGCAGGGCCGCCAGGGGCCAGAAAAGTGGACGGGACATCATGCGCCGCATCATGCCCTGCCCGCCGTCAGTTGCGCCACCCGTCCGCGATCAGTGCGCAGAATCCGCCTGGGATTGCAAAGATACTGACAGCGTGGTGATGGGGCGATTGTTCGCATCGAGGAAGCGCGCGCAGAAGTCGGTGGCTCCGCCGCCATTGACGATGGCGGCACGGATCACATTGCGACCCTTGTGCAGTGTCACGCGTCGCGACACACCGTCGTCGATCACGGTCTGGCGATCACCGTAGATGGTGATGACGCTTTCGCCGTTCAGCCACCAGTGTGAAGCGGCGTTCGAACCGATGGCCAGACGCACATCCTTCGTCTCCTGAGGCACGTCCACCGTGGTGACAATCCAGAACAGAACATTCGATGTGGGCTTCGACAGCGCCCACGCGAAGTGATACAGGTTGAAGTTATAGCCCTTGGTATCCAGCGCGTGCCAGCGGAGGTTGCCCGGCTGAACCACCTCGCCATCGCGAGGCATCGTTTCAGGCGAACCTGCCAGCGCCGAAGCCTTGAGCGCCGCTTCCACTGCGCTCTCGGTCAGAGGCCCACTCACTGTGATGGGCTCGAGCACCAGCCAGCGCCGGATGAAGCCGCGCGCATCGACCCGCGTCGATCCCGAGGCGGGCGTCAACGATGGCGCTGGTGGACGCGCTCCGGGTTCCAGGGCCGTGGCACGAAGGGCCAACGCACTGAGCAGCACACACGCAAGAAAGCCGCCGAAGCGCGTCATGGGGCTTCGATTCGCCAGCGCTGGCGATCGCTCGCTGGATCGAATGGCGCGAGCGTTGCGGTGCTGCTGCCAACGGCCGACAGCGCCAACAGTCCCCGCGATGTGGAGGATTTGGGCATCACCCTGAATGTGCCATCCGCCAGCTGATCGATGCGCCACAGCTGCTCCGGTGCTCCGCTGAATGCCGGCACCGT
>DATNCK010000315.1:0-20770 GCA_035571575.1 Steroidobacteraceae bacterium
CGCGCTGTACAGCACGCTCGTCTACCTGCTCTTCCTGGGCACCTTCGTCTACGCCATCGGCTTCGTCGAGCGGATCCTGGTACCGAAGAACATCGACACGGGAGAATCGGGTGCACTCGCGGCCGTATTGGTCGATCTCGCCTTGCTGGGCGTGTTTGCCGTCCAGCACTCGGTAATGGCGCGCCAGGGATTCAAACGGATGTGGACAAGGATCGTCCCCGAGGAGGCTGAACGCAGCACCTACGTGCTGGCGTCCAGCGCAGCGCTGGCGCTGCTGCTGTGGCAATGGCGCCCTTTGCCGCAGGCCGTCTGGTCGGTGGGCGGCGTCGCTGCGGGTGTCATTACTGCGCTGTCGTGGCTGGGCTGGGCCCTGGTGCTGGCCAGCACCTTCCTCATCAGCCATTTTCATTTGTTCGGAGTAACCCAGGGATTTGCGCGGCTGCTGCGACGGCAAATTCCCGAGCAGCAGTTCACCACACCGCTTTTCTATCGCTGGATGCGACACCCGCTCTACGCGGGGTTCATCATCGCGTTCTGGGCCGCGCCGGTGATGAGTCTGGGACACCTGCTGTTTGCGGTGGCTACCACCGCCTACATCCTGCTCGGCATCTGGCTGGAAGAGCGCGATCTCCTCGCGCATTTCGGCCGGCGTTATGAGGAATACCGCGCCTCGGTGGGGATGCTGCTGCCACGCTGGCGGTAGCACGCTCAGGGCGGCCTCGCCAACAACTGCAGGTGGCTCGGTCCTTACTCAAGGAAGGGTACGGATCGGGCCACGCCTGCCGCCGATCTCTCTGGCATGCTGTTGCACATCACCGCCTGGCTGGCGAAGCAATGTGAACCTGGAGAGCCGCATGACGATGCCAAACGAAGAAGTCATTCAAGCCGGCGGCGGGCCGCTTGTCCGCTCCTGGATTCCGCCTTCCTGTCGCGGCGTAGGCGCGATCTGTCATGGCTCGTGAGGCGCTCGCCGCCGGCTCCATCGCACCGGATTTCTCGTTGCCGAGCTCGCCTTCGAGCACCGCAACGCTGACTGAGCATCGCGGCCACCCGGTGATACTGGTGTTTTATCCGGCCGACTGGAGCCCGGTGTGTGGCGACCAGCTCGCGCTCTACACGGAGTTACAGGAAGAATTCGCGCGTTTAGATGCAAAGATGCTGGGCATCTCCGTCGACGGCCCGTGGTGCCATGCCGCTTTCATTGCGGCTCGCAATTACTCGATCCCACTGCTGGCGGATTTTGAACCAAAGGGTGCGGTTGCCCGCAACTACGGCGTGTATTCAGAGCAGACCGGAACCACGGAGCGGGCTCTGTTCGTCATCGACGCCGCGGGCATCATCCGCTGGAGCCATGTTTCGCCGATGGGTATAAACCCCGGCGCAGACGGTATCCTTGCCGCTCTGGAGAACCTGAAAGGAGACAAGCCATGAGTCTCGCAATTCCGGTATCCGCTACCGATCACGCCCAGGGTTCTCCCGAGGCGGCCGTCACCCTCGTGGAGTACGGCGACTATCAATGTCCGTACTGCGGCCTGGCCTATCACGAGATCAAGAAGGCGCAAAAGCGCCTGGGAGCGAAGCTGCGCTTTGTCTTCCGCAACTTTCCACTCAACCAGGCCCACCCTCAGGCGGAACTGGCAGCCGAATCCGCTGAGGCAGCGGGCGCGCAGGGCAAGTTCTGGGAAATGCATGACGCGTTGTATGAGAACCAGCAACAACTGGGGCAGCCCCTTATCGAGGCGCTGGTCGAACGCCTGCGCCTGGATGGGGAAAAGTTTGAGGCGGACCTGGAGACGCGCAAGTTCCAGTCGCATGTGAAGCACGATTTCATGGGCGGCGTGAGAAGCGGCGTGAACGGCACTCCCGGCCTTTTCATCAATGGCCAGCGATACGACGGGAGCTGGGAAGAGCAGCCGCTGACTGATGCTTTGTTGAAGGCTGCGGCCGCCGCCGGCGCCTGAACCGCACCGTGCCGGCTGCTAGCTGAGCAGCGGATGCCCCTTGGGCAGCTTGCCCGCATGCCAGGTGGCCAGACGATGCCGTATCGTTTTTTCGCTTACCTGCTCCTCGGGCATGGGCGCGATGAGCTTGTCATGCACAAGCAAGCGATACACATAGAGCGCCTTGGCGCTGGCTGAGTCGGTAGCCTCGAATTCGACCGCCTTGCGCCCTTCGGCGTACGCCACACCTGCCAGCAGCGCAGCTTTGAACAGTTCAGCCTCGTGCTTGAGCTTCTTCATCGGGATGGATTGTAGCTCTGCGGTGATGTCAGATACCAAGAACCCTGTTGCCCGCCGTGGCGTACGCGCGTCTAATCGCGGCTCATGAAAATCTCTCCACGCCCGCTTCCGATGACTGACAGCCGGCGCGTCGAGGTCGGCAGCCTCATCGACTCAGTCCCTTTCTCCGGGCTGCATCTGTACGTCATGCTGCTCGCCGCACTGTGCGTGATGTGCGATGGTTTCGATCTGCAGGCCCTGGCGCTGACGGTTCCAGCCCTGTCAAAGGCCTGGTCGCTGCCCCCACCGAGCTTCAGTGCGGCACTCTCGGCTTCGCTGCTGGGCATGGGGCTGGGCGCGGCATTCATCGCGCCACTGGGCGATCGGTTTGGCCGGCGTGCGCTGCTGGCTACGGCGCTGTTCGTCATGGGGTTGGGCACCCTGGCCTGTGTCACCGCCGAGAACACCACAGAGCTTCTGATCTACCGCTTCATCACTGGCATTGGCATTGGCGGCAGCATGCCCAATGCCTTTTCGCTGACCGCAGATTATCTGCCGCGCGCGCGGCGCGCCGCGCTGCTGACGGCGACCTACTGCAACACCGCCACCGGTGCGATGGTCGGCAGTTTCAGCGCCCCCTGGCTCATCGAGCGCTTCGGCTGGCAGGGCACTTTCATCGCGGGCGGAGCATTGCCCATTGTCGTAAGCATTCTGCTGCTGCTCACCGCGCCGGAGTCGCTGAAGTTCCTGCTGCACCGGCGTCCCGGACATCCCGGTATTGCGAGAATCCTGCGACGCATAGCGCCCGATGTCCCCGTGGAGGCGGTGTATCTGCAGCCGCCTTCGCATGCCATGGGCGGGTCCCTGCGCGATCTGTTTGCGCCGCGGTTTCGGACTTTGACGTTGTGGCTGTGGCTGGGCTTCGCGATGAACGCCTTCGTGCTCTATCTGATCGTGAGTTGGCTGCCCACGCTGCTCACCAGTGCGGGCTGGACCAGCACTCAGGCGCTGCACGCCGCGGCATTCAACCAGATCGGCGGCATTGTCGGCGGCATCTCGCTGGCCTGGCTGATGGGCAAACTCGGCCAGGAGCGCACTCTGCTGGTCAGCTACCTGCTATGCGCAATGGTGCTGACTACATTTCTCGTGGCTCCATCGCAGTTCTGGACCTGGGGCATCCTGCTGCTGCTGAACGGCCTGTGCATCGGCGGCGCGCAGTTCGCCATACCCACGCTGGGCGCCACGTATTATCCCGCTGCGATTCTGTCGACAGGCACTGGCTGGGCGTCTGCCATCGCGCGCATGGGCGCATTTCTCGCGCCGCTTCTGGGCGGGGCATTGCTCAATGCGGGGCTGTCCACCAGCCGCGTGCTCGCCCTGCTTGCAATACCCGCCCTCATCGCCGCGCTTGCCATGTATTTTCTGGCCGCCCATGCGCGTCGACGCGCGGCCTCCTAGTGCCGCAGGTCCATCTTCGCAACCTTGTCGCGGTATTCACGCTTCGGATCGATGCCAACGAGGATCTTGGTTGCAGCAACGAGGCTTGAACCGCTGAGCCACACTTCGCCCTGATCCGGATCCAGACGCAGCAGGGCCAGCTTGGGATCGCTCTTGCCACCCTCGAACCATGCGGCGACGAACCGGTTCCACAGCCGGTCGAGTACCGCCCGATCATTTTCCAGTGCCAGCCGACCGTGAACACTCGCGAACAGATCGTGGCCCTTGGCGATGAAGGATGCGATGGCCCGGCTGCCGGGAGTCAGCTCGCGCACCAGCGCATTGTCAGTGGATGTGAAAAACCAGATGGGACCAGGTTTGCCATCATCGAGTTGTGCGGTCATGGGCCGCAGGTGCCCGTCTTCTGCACCCTGAATGCCGAGCATCATCGTCATGTCGGACTTCAACGCTTTCCAGAACTTCTCTTCCAATTCTTCAGGTGAAGTCATGACGATTCTCCAGCAGTCAACGGGAATTAGACGCTACCAGCCAACCCATCGGCGCGCCGCAGCCCGTGCCCGCATGTGCTTGTAGGCTGTCTCCGACCGTGTGAAATGGCGTATCGTTGCGCCATGGTCGATTCCAAACTTTTCTACATCAACGGCAAATGGGCGCCACCCGCCATTCCCAAGCTGCTCGACATCGAGAACCCGGCGACGGAGCAGGTGATCGCGCAAATCAGCCTGGGGAGCCAGGCGGATGTGGACAGCGCCGTAGCCGCGGCGCGGGCTGCTTTTGCCTCCTTCTCCGAAACCACGCGCGAGCAGCGGGTCGCGCTGCTCGAGCGCATCGTCGCCGAATACAACCGGCGCGCGCCTGACCTCGCCCGGGCAGTGACAGCGGAGATGGGGGCACCCACCTGGCTGGCGCGGGATGCGCAGGTGCCGCTGGGTGCAACACATTTCACGCAGGCCATCGAGGCGCTCAAGAAATATGAGTTCGAACGCCAGTTCGGCACCTCGCTGGTTCGTCGCGAACCCGTGGGTGTGTGCGCTCTCATCACACCCTGGAACTGGCCGCTTTATCAGATCGGGTGCAAAGTCGCCGCCGCCCTCGCTGCGGGTTGCACCATGGTGCTCAAACCCAGTGAAATCGCACCGCTCAATGCCATCATCTTTGCCGAGGTGCTCGACGCCGCGGGAGTGCCCCCGGGCGTGTTCAATCTCATCAATGGCGACGGTCCCACGGTGGGCGCGGCCCTGAGCAGTCACAAAGACGTGGATATGGTGTCGTTCACGGGCTCTACACGCGCCGGCATCGATGTGGCGCGCAATGCCGCAGCGACAGTCAAGAAGGTGGCGCAGGAACTGGGCGGCAAGTCAGCGAATATCCTGCTGGATGATGCGGATCTTGCGACCTTCGTGCCATCTGGTGTGCAGGCCTGTTTCATGAATTCCGGTCAGGCCTGCGCCGCTCCCACTCGCATGCTGGTGCCACGGCACTTGCACGATGAAGTGGTGCGGCTGGCGAAAGCCTCGGCCGAGGCCACCACCGTTGGGGATCCGCAGAAAGATGGCGTGAAAGTGGGCCCGCTGGTGAGCAAGGCGCAGTTCGAGCGCGTACAGGGCTACATCAGGAAAGGCATCGAAGAAGGCGCGACTTTGCTGGCAGGCGGAATCGGCATGCCCGAAGGCCTGACGATCGGCCACTTCGCGAAGCCCACGATCTTCTCGAATGTCCGCGCGGACATGGTCATCGCTCAGGAAGAAATCTTCGGACCCGTGCTGGTCATCATCCCTTACAAGGACGAGGACGATGCCGTGCGTATCGCCAACGATTCCCAGTACGGGCTGTCGGGTTTCGTTGTGTCGAAGGATCTCGAGCGTGCCCGCAAGGTCGCAAAGCGCCTGCGCACAGGCCAGGTACGCCTGAACGGTGCAAAGCACGA
This sequence comes from Steroidobacteraceae bacterium, assembly GCA_035571575.1. Taxonomy (GTDB): domain Bacteria; phylum Pseudomonadota; class Gammaproteobacteria; order Steroidobacterales; family Steroidobacteraceae; genus ZC4RG30. Next base: position 5,605 of record DATNCK010000315.1, read on the forward strand.
CTTCTCAGCGCCATTCGGTGGCTACAAATATTCCGGCAATGGCCGCGAATTCGGGGTATTCGGCATCGAGGAATTCCTCGAAGCCAAGTCCATCTGCGGCTATTTCCCGATGTAGGCAGACTCCGGGCGCTGGCGCACGAATTCCGGTAGTCTGCGGTGCACACCACGAGGAGGCCAAACATGAAGCTCACTCTTTTCTTGGTAGCTGCGGCACTCGCGCCCTCCTCCGCATCAGCGGCAGATTTCTCTGGCACCTGGAAGCTCGACAACACCTTCAACGGCAAGGTCTCGTCGATCCACTGCACGCTCATACAGTCAGGTGACGCGCTCACCGGCACCTGCAAACCTGACATCGCCGGCATGGAGGCGTCGAAGATCAGCGGTACGGTCAAGGGCTCGACAGCGAAGTGGGGCTACGACCTGGTATTCAACGGCAAGCCCGCGCGCGTGGACTACGAGGTGACGCTGGCGACGGAAGGCTCGCTGTCGGGCAACCTGTTGCGCAATGGGAGCGGCTCGCCGATCACGGGCACCCATCAACCATAGCCGGTTGTTAGGGTGCGGCGCGCAGGCACCCCTCACTGAGTCTGATCGTCCTTCGCCTCCGCCCCTGTAATGTAGATCTCCTTGCGCTCGCTGCCGATGATCAGGCGCAATCTCTTCAGCAGATCCGTACCGATGGCGAACGGCGTCACGTTGAAGCAGTTCTCATAGGCGATCGCGCCATCCGTCGCATGCCCGAGATTGCACAAGGTGTTCGGTCGTGCGTAGAGCTGTACCCGGGTGTTGTTCACTACAACTCCGGCCGCCGAGAATGACATCGGCCGCACACCCACCCGTCGCCCGTTAGGCAAGGTCGCCTGTTCGAGATCGGGTGCGTCTGGCTTGAAACCGAAATACTTTGTCGCACGTTCCTCCAGCACCGCCCGCCCCGTATCCGTCGAGAACGCACCGCGGATCTTCTTGCCGTCGAGATTGATGGTGAAAGTCAGCGTGCCCGCCACGTCGTAGATCGCAGGCACCGTCGTAAACTCCCTGGCCCAGTACACCGGAGGCATCGCGCAATGATTCGCGCGAAAGATCCGGACGGCGCCATGCGCAAAATCCAGCTCGGTATCGAACTGCTTGAACAGGCTGCCACCCATCCGGCCAATGATCGGCCGACCCAGGAACATGGGCAGAAACTGCGGGCCCTCTTCGGAGATGATGGCCTCGAATCCATTCAGACTGACCGGGCCCAGCTGCAAGGACTCGAACTTCACATAGTTGTTCAGGTCCTTGCGGCCTGACTTGATCAGGTCGGCATCTTTCCTGAGGTGCGATCCGGTGCGGGCATCGACTCTGAGCCTCTGCGGCTGCAGCCCGAACGCATCCACCGCCGGAGGAAACACACCAGAAATTCCAGAGTCCATGTTGAGGAACATCCAGGCATCCTTGCCGCTGACGGTCACGGGCATCAGGGCGGCCCCGGCAGGGCCGAACTCCACATGCAGGTCCGCGATCAGCCCCAGCTTGCAGGCCTCCTCGGCTTGCGCTGCGCTGGCGAAAAGTGCGGCGACCAGAAGCAATCCGAAGAGAGATGACAACTTGCGCATGAGACATCCTTATCCACGAGCGAAGCGAGGCGAGTCTAACTAGAAACCCAGGGGCGCGAAATCTATGACCTGAGCCCGGCGCGCCGGCCATAATTGTGCAATTCGGGCAGGAGCAACAACCATGAATTACAAACACTTCACCCTGGGCGCGGTCCTTTCGCTGGCGTTTGCCAGCACAACGCCTGCACAGCAGACCGACTTCAGCAAGGTGGAAATCAAGACCACCCGGCTGGCCGACGATTTCTACACCCTCGAAGGCCAGGGCGGCACCATCAGCGTGCTGGCCGGCCCGGATGGCGTGCTGCTGGTCGATGGCCAGTACGCCCAGCTCACCGAGAAGCTGACTGCGGCCATCAAGGCTGTCTCGGATCAGCCCGTTCGCTTCCTCGTGAACACCCATGTGCATGCCGACCACACGGGCGGCAACGAGAACTTCGCCAAGCTGGGGGCATTGATCTTCAGCCGCGACCAGTTGCGGGAACGTCTCGCGCATCCGAATCCAGGAGCGAATGGTCAGCCTGGTACTCCCGCCCCGCCGAAAGCCCTGCCCGTGGTTACCTACGACAATGAAGTCACCATCCATGTGAACGGCGAGGACGTGAAGCTGATTCCGATCCGCGCAGCCCATACCGACGGCGACTCGCTGATCAGTTTTCCGAAGCACGACATCCTCGCGGTCGGCGACTACATCCGCACGCTGGGGTATCCGCGTGTCGACCTGACCAATGGCGGCTCGATGAAAGGACTACTCGCCGCCTTCGACCAGACGCTGAAGCAGGCCGGCCCCAACACGAAAATCATCCCCGGCCATGGGGCAATCACGGATCGCAATGGGGTCGCCGCGCAGCGCGACCTGGTGCTGAAAGTGCGCGACCGTATCCGTCCGCTGGTGAAGAAAGGCAAGACTGTCGAGGAAGTGCTCGCGACGAAACCTACCGCTGATCTGGATGCCTCGGTTCCCAGCGCAGCAACAACCTCAGAGCAGTTCGTGCGCTGGCTCTATGCGGAGTTGAAAGCCCGCTGATCCCCCGCCTTCATCTGCGTTTAATACGCCGGACGCATCATCGAAGCTGGCGAAGCAGGCGTGAGGATCATCGTGGGCGGAATCCGTGGAGGATTGATACAGATCGGATTGTTCGCGTTGGGCGTGGCCATCGGACTGGGTTACGTCTATGTTTCGCGACCGCAACAGGCTGAACCGCCACAGTCCCGGCCGGACACGCGTGCGACAGAGAACACACGCGAAATGGCTTTCTCCAGCAGAAACGAGGCTGCCCCATCAGAAGGCGTCGAAGGCCCCGCATCCATCGCGTTTGCGGATTCGGAGGTCCGGCGCACCGAGTGAATCGGCGCGCCGGCCCGCATCGCCGGACTACCGACGATTCTGGTTGTCGTCGTGCCGGTTGCCGTCTTCGTAGGGCACGAGGCCAATTGCCGGATCGACGTACAGCGCCAGCAGCTGCCCTCCTTCGACGAGCTCCACATCGGTGCTGGGCTTGTGCGCCTGCACATTCAGCAGAAACCAGCCATCGCCGAGAATCGCTGCGGCATCGATGATGCCCGTGGTCTCCTCGTCGCGGGTGATGAACTCCGGCTGCAGTGAATCCGGATCGAAGCGCACCGGATTGTGCGCCGCCACCTGCAGGAACTGCTCCGTCTCGATGCTGTACAGCCACACCTTGGCGATGCGGTTATCGTTGCCCGGATCTTCGTCCATCAGGATGCGTCCCAGCTTGTCGATGGCCACGTTGTCCATCATGCGATGGCCCTCATCGCCACGCAGCAGGATCTCCACCGTGCCACCGGCCAGAGGATCCTCGATGTTGTCGAAGCTCAGGCGCCACAGACGGCAGTTGGCATTGATGGCGGCTGTCGTGACGAAGTAGAAATCACCCTGATGACCCTCACGAGGATCCCAGGCGCCGTCCTCGCAACGCTGCAGGCGGGCAACACCGTGGGCATCAGAGATCACGTCGAGATTGCTGGAAACTGTCAGGCCGCCCTCGTCTGCCAGCGGCACCAGGGTGAACCGCGCCGCGCCGTTATAGCCACTGGTCGCGTCCCCGAGGCCGAACTGGTCGCTTTCCGCGGGAACCAGCACACCGTTACGATGGATCGATACGCCGTAGAGCTTGCCGTTGGTCAGTCCTGCACTGTCCACCGGATGCCGTCCTGCGTACTTGGTGCCGATATAGAAGTACACCTGGCTGGGTGCAGAATTGCCCGAGGCGACTGACGCCGTGGACTGGTTGCTGTCGTCGGTGAGCGCAACGATGGTCTGGCGCTGCGGATAGGGACAGGCCACGGCGTTCTCGAACGACAGGCCACCGAACAGCGGCAGATGCCAGGCTTCGCCCGCATGCTCGCCCGTCGCCACGCGCGCCCAACCGCGACCGCTGGCGACTTCCTCGCCGTTCAGGTACAAGCGCTCGCGCGTGCCAACCCCGTGCGCGAAATATGCATTGGGCGCCGCCAGATCGGCGGAGCAATGACGCTGCCACTGCGTGGTGCCACGCACATATTTCGCAGTTGCCTTGTCCCACACGAAGACGTTGTCGGGTGATTTCGTGAAGTCCTCGCCCTTGACGACGCGCAGCGTCTTCGAATCGATGGTCCAGCGCGACACGAAGGCGCCGTTGCTGCCGTGGCCGCGCACGATGCCCGGCGCCGCGGCGGTGAGCTCGTGGTTCATCAGCAGCGTGAATTCGTTGCGACCGCTGACGAAAGCACCCAGCCCGTCAGGGATGCCGACCATACGGTAGCCGTTGGTCGCGGCTTCGCCCACGGTGAGGATCGAAACGGCCTTCACGCCGGCGATAGAGGGCGCGATGTAGGGCTCACTGGCCGTGCTCGGGCCTTTGACGACTGTGTCGTCATTCCGATGGTCTTTTCGCCAGCGATTGTCCCTTCCGCCATGGGCATCGGCCTGCGGCGGAGCCAGCAGACTCGAACCTGCGGCGAGGGCAACTGGGGCGGTAAGTGCACCTTTCAGAAAGGAGCGACGCTGGGTGGTTTCTTCTTCCGACATGGGATAACTCCGTGCAACCTTGCGGGTCGCCGTAGTTTCCACCCCGAATCTTTCAGTTTTTGGACAGTGGGCTGGTCAACTGCCCGGGACTGCCGCCTCCGCGATGCGGTAGGAGTTCTGCCTCACCTGCTCGCGCATCGCGATCTCGGCCTTCGCGCGCTGTTCAGGGTCCATGGCCGCGATCATCTGCTCCTGCATCCGCCGGCGAAACGCTTCCGCTTTCTCATAGGCCTCGGCGCCCATGGTCGTGCCGTCTGCACGGGTCAGATACCGCTTCACTGACTCTTCACCGGCCACCGTCAACAGTTCGCGCAACTGCAGGCCGAGTCCTGCCAGGAACTCCTGCTCCGCGTCGAGTGGCATGCCAAATACCCAGGGCTCATTGCTGAGCATGTCCAGCAGTCGTTCGAGCTGCGGTCGCGCGGCGGGTGGGATCTTGCTGATGTCCAGTGCATTCAGCCCATCGATCATGGCGCGCGTGGCGAAATCGAACACCACGCTGGATCCTGGCGCGTGGGAGGCAAAGAAGCGGAAGGTGGCGCGCAGTGGCTCTTCCCGCACGTACATGGTCACGCCTTCCATGATGATGAAGGTCCGCTGCGACAAATCGTAGCCATGACGCGCCAGTGCATCGGGCAACGCCTCGCGTTCGAGATCTGCCGCGACATAGGTCAGATTGGCCGGCGGTGCGCCCAGCGCTGCTTTGACACGGGCTTGCTTGAAGGCTGAGGTCTGCGGCCTGTCCAGTTCGAAGACCCGCACCGGTGCCAGCAACTCCCGATACCGGTAGGCATGGGAATCAAGGCCCGCGCCGACGACGAGACACTGCGCAATCCCCTGTGACACCGCGCGCTCCAGCGCCTGGTCGATGAAACGGGTGCGCTCTGTCATGGCACGGACCATGCTCGCGACTTCAATGTCCTGCATGGCCGCGTCATAACTCCTGCTCAAGGCGTCGATGACCGGATGATTCAATCCCAGCAGCGAGGGATCACCCAGCAGTGCTTCCGCCAGGTGATCCGGATTGCGGACGACGGGGTCTGGTTCGCGTGCCCCAACGGCTCGGGCCGCTGCCACCCAGATGGCGGTTTTCGAGATTCCCAACTCTTCGTGTGGCATCAGGCTCTCTCCAGCGGAAATCGTGGAGCCTTATATCCGGCTGCAGGTCCGGGCGGTAGCCTGCAAATGCTCGCCCGTTGTGCCGTATACTGATCCTGTGGCTTCAGACGGGTTTCAGGCCACCATTGCCGAAACGGGCCAGTACCTGACGCAGCGAACGCAGCGTCGGCGGTTTGCCCAGTACCAGGTCGACATCTTCCGGCACATCGCCTTCCTCGACCATGCGCTCACCCCAACCGGTGAGCATGACCACGGGCATTTGCGGGCACTTTGCCTTGACGGCGTGCGCCACCTGGCGACCGTCCATCAGTGGCATGCCCAGATCGGTGATCACCAGGGAGAAGTCGAGCCCGGCCGCCAGCGCCTCGTTCAATGCATCGATACCCTTCTGACCTGCACTGGCTGCAACCACTGTGTGGCCTTCCTGCTCGAGGATTTCGCGCAGGGTTCGCAGCAGCACCGGATCGTCATCGATGACCAGAATCCTCAAGGCCTGGGAGATCGCCAGCGGCACTGGCTCCGCCTCCCGCCGCATCGCTGTCGTGGCGCTGAAGAGAAGTCGCACGCAAGTGCCGTTTCCAGGCGCACTGTCGATGTGGATGTCCGCACTGTGCCGCTGTGCCATGCCGTACACCATGGCGAGACCCAGACCCGTGCCGCGCTCGCCCTTGGTGGTGAAGAAGGGCTCCAGACAGCGGCGCCGCGCATCGTCGTCCATGCCGATGCCGGTATCGCGCACCTCCACTGCAACCTGACCGGGCGCACCCAACCCGGTGCGCAGCGTCAACACACCGCCTTCGGGCATCGCATCGACAGCATTGAAGATCAGGTTGGTGAGCGCATCGCGGATCTCGCCCTCGGCGCCCATGATGGTGGGCAGCGGCCGGCGCAACTCCGTGCGCTGTTCGATGGTGATTCCGCGCTGTTGCGGCATGGTGTTCCAGCGCGCACGCGTCAGATCTACCACCTGCAGCACCAGGTCATTGAGCTGCACGGGCGCGAGGATGAGCTGCGGCTCGCGCTCGCGATAGAACTCGCGCATACGTGCCACCGTGGCCGCGACGTCACCGATCGCCCGCTGAATGACGCGCAGCCGCTCGCGCACCGGTTCACTGAACTGCGCCTCCTGCTCCAGCAGCGCCTCGGTGTACAGCGACACCGGGGAAATCGCGTTGTTGATGTCGTGAGCGATGCCGCTGGCCATCTGCCCCAGCGCCCGCAATCTGTCCTGCTGCATCGCCGCCTGCTGCGTCTCATGCAGCTCGCGATAAGCCTGCTGAACAGCCGCGTATAGCTGTGCCTGATGGGCCGCGAGCGCCACCAGCTCACTGAGTTGACTCAGGAATTCACAATCGGCACTGCTGAAGCCGCCACTGCGTCGCGCAACGATCAACACGCCGAACACCTGCTTCTCCACCTGCAGCGGCGCCGCCACCATGGACAGCAATCCACCCCTCGCGAGTCGTTGTGGAAACGAAAACTGCACTTCACGCACATCCGGCTCATACACCAGCTGTCCCCGTACGCAGCGCGACAGGCCATTCGGATCGATGGCGATGTACTGCCCATCGCGCAGATCCATCTCCTCGGCCGCACCTAGACTGCGTGGACCGATGCGCTCCACCAGCAGCCGCTCCTGCTCCACCTCGAAGCGCAGCACACAGCCGAAGTCGACCGGTAGCTGCTCTTCGATGCTTCTGAGCACGATCTGGAAGATGCTCGGCAGATCGAGGCGCTCACCGATGGCGCGCGTAATCTGGTGCAGCAGGCTCAGGCTCTCGAGCTGCGCCTGGCGTCGCCGCTCTTTTTGCCGACGCTCGGTAACGTCATTGATCAGCACTGCCACGCGGCGGCTGCCCTCGCCGCCCACACGATAGATGCGCACATGGTAGTGGTGGCCCGTAGCCGGCAACTCCTGCTCCGAGTCTCTGGGCACGCCCGTCGCGGCCACCTGGGCGCAGGCCTGCAACCAGCGTTCCTCGAAATCGGGCAGCACTTCTGTCTGGCGCTTTCCGACCAGATCGCGAACGCCATACAGTGTTTCAATTTCGCGGTTGGCCTGCAGATAAATGAAATCCACCGCCCGGCCCGCGTCATCGAAAATCAGTTCGATGGTGCAGAACCCTTCGGTCATGGTCTGGAACAGCTTGCGGTACTCGTCGGCAGACTCACGCTGCAGCGCAGCCGATTGCTCCTGGATGCGCCGCGCCATGTTGTTGAAGGTCGTGCCCAGCCGGCCCAGCTCGTCACGATTGCTGATGGAGACACGCGCATCCAGATTGCCGGCGCCGAAGGCATCGGCACCGGCTTCCAGCTGACGCACGGGGCGCAGAATCGCGGCGGCGAACATCAGCCCGGCCGCCAGGGCCAGCAGCATGATCACGGCCGCGAACAACAACTTCGAACGCACCATGGCGTCGATTTCCCCGGACAACACGGCGGCTGGCACCTGGTGAAACACGATCCAGGGCACCGTCGTGCAGCGCTGACCCACGACCCACACGTGACGCCCATCCACCGCCCAGGCCTGAAACATGCCCACGTCGGGAAGCTTGCGGAAATCGATGGCCGGCGACCAACGCACCTTGACCACATCCGAGATCAGCTCGCGCGTGCGTGCACCGAAGCGCTGCTCAGCCACCAGCGACTCGATATCCCGCGCTGCAAGCGGCTGCACAGGATGAAACACCGTCGACTGACTGGTGGGATTCGCCATGCGGATGCCGAGACCATCCACCAACAAGGCGAAACTTCCCGCACCCGTCTCATCGTTGATCTCAGCCAGCAGGCGCGTGAGGTAGGAGGCATGCACCCAGATGGCCGCGGCACCTGCGACCTTGCCGCCCGCGTCCCGTATCGGCGCCAGATAGCCGATTGTGGCGCGATCTTCGGCGCCGACATGCGCCAGGAAAACATCGGAGATGACGGTCTTTCCGGTCAGTGCCGTGCGGACGAACCCGTAGCGCGCCAGACTCACGCCATCCTCCGACGGGGCAGCGCCGATCGCGATCATGCCTGTGGCATCCAGCAGCGCAACGCTGGCGACGCCCGGATCGATGTCCGTCCAGAAATGCAGTTGCGAGCGCACCAATGCGCGGATGCGAAGCGCCTCGGGTGAATTCCCCTGACCCTGGCTCAGCGCCGCCGGGGCAGATCGCGCCAGCAGGCTGGCGATGCGCATATAGCCATCATTGAAGGCATCGATGCGTCGCGCCAGCATCTGCGCGCGCGCCTGCAGCAACTGGCTGTAGTTCTGGTGGCGCTCGGCACTGCCATCGCGCACGGTGATCCACGTGGCGATACCCAATGGCACCAGCGACGCCGCAACGAGCAGCGCCACGATCTTGCTACGTAGCGACCAATCCCTGAACCGCGACCAGGCCGACATGCCACCAGCCTACTGCAGGGCAGGCGGCCAGGATACTAACCCCATCCATGCCGCGACAGGCAATGCAGCAGTCGCTGCCTCATCCTGCTGCCTGCACATTCATGAGTACGGGAAAGCCCCTGATGTCAGTGTAGTTCGCCGCCTCCTGGAAAAGCTGCATGCCCGCCTTCTTGCCGGCCGCGTCGAAGGCCGTGTGATCGCGGATGTACAGGTGCGAGGCACTCATCATCAGCAGCGGCGTTCCACCCTGACCGGCCCGCCCCTTCGTCACTTCGATCCGGCGCAGGGAAGTGCCGTACACCTCTTCAACCTTGGGAAGGTATTTATCCACGAAATACGGCGCATCCCACCTGCCCCCGTCCTTGTTCAGGAAATACGTGGAGGTCACCTCGGACCCCACCGGAACATCGCTGCGCGGGTCACCCTTCTGCGCAATGGTCTCGTCGTACTGCACATACGGCGTAATGTCGGTCACCTTCAGGAGATCAGCCTGTATCTGCTGGCCGCTGGCGGCCGTGATCTTGCCGAACTGTTCCACGTTGCGGATCCACAAGCTGATGGCTGCAACATAGGGCGGTGTCGGCGGCCTGGTCGCACTCCTCGCGTTCTTGGAGGATCTGGCCAGCTTTTCTGGCGGCGGTACCATGCGCAGTTCGACGCGCGCGATGCTGTCGCCATACACGCTCCTGATCAACGGCAGGTGCTTGTCGCGGTAACGATCGCCGTCGAATTTTTTCCCACCCGGATACAGCATCGAGAGGCAGATGGCGACACCGTCGCCCGCAGCCTGCTCCGCCGCCAGCACATGGCGCGGCAGTGCCGCAGCCAACACACCAAAAGCCGCTGCGTGACCGACGCCGCACAGGACGTCGCGCCTGGAAATACCTTTCATTCTTTAACCCCCCGAAAAGACTTTCGCCGCCCCGGCAAATCTCACGTTCGCTGCGAGGTACGCTCAACGGCAGAGGATAATCCCGGGCATTGCCCTCAGACAACCGAGCTGGTGCGCCGCAGCGGTATGCGTATCATGTGCAATCACGAATAGCGAAACCGAGCCACTCCCATGCCCAAAGCCTACTGGATCTCCTGCTATCGCCAGATATCGGACCCGGCCAAACTCGCCGCTTATGCAAAGCTGGCAGGCCCTGCCATCGAAGGTGGCGGCGGACGGTTCCTGGCGCGATCCACTGCAGCCAAAGCCTACGAAGATGGCAAGGTGGATCGCACAGTGCTCATCGAGTTTGACTCTGTTGAGCAGGCTGTCGCCGTTCATGACAGCGACGCATACAAGCTCGCACTCAAGGCACTGGACAACGGTGCCGTACGCGACTTGCGAATCGTTGCGGGCGTCTGAACGCAACAGAACCCGTGTCGATGCGCCGCGCGACTACTGCGCGGTAGCGTCCAGCTCCGCTGCCCAGCGATCCTTGCCCGGCACGGCCTTGCCGCTGGCCGCGAAGTCCATGATCTCGTCCTTGTTGCGCTCATAGCGCGGCCACGCGGGCAGGTCGGCACCGTTGGGATTGCCGGTCTTCGCGAAATTCGCGAGATAGGCACTGATGGCCCTGCCCATGGCGTTGTCGCGCGGCGTCGTGCCGGCTTGATACTTGATCGCCTGCGTGTTGAAGAAGAACGGGATGTCACTGGCGTGGCCGGCGCCATCCTGGGCGGGAGCACCCGCCGGGGCCGGTGGCAACTTCTCCGCCACGTAAGAAAAGCGGTAGGCGTACACCGGTACGCCCTTGCCAGCAATCGCGGCCTCGATATTGCGCGCCCCGGCGATCATCACGCCGGTCTTGCCACCGATGTCGGCACTGGTCGCACCGATCATCATTGGCACGTGGGCGAAGGCGTTATTCTTGTATGCCGCGCCCGCATCCACCGCAAGTTTTCCATCGGAAAAAGGACTGGCAAATGTGCGTGGGCCTGGCGGACCGAACAGCGCCATCATGCTCAGGCCATCGGTGACCTGCACAGCGCTCAGCGCACGCAGCTTCTGCAGCGCCGCGGCGTCCGTTGGCGCGATGCCGAATTTTTCTGCAAAGCGGACGCCGATCTCCTCAGTTGCGGCAAGCCCAGCGCCACCCATGCCGCTGCCATCGCCACCAGACATCACCACGGCCTTGTGGAACAGACCCTTGGCCATCGGCGAAGTCACCAGCACATGCACCGACATGCCGCCCGCGCTCTCACCCACAATGGTCACATTGGCCGGGTCGCCACCGAAGGCCGCGATGTTGCGTTGAACCCATCGCAGCGCGGCGAGCTGATCCATGTAGCCGTAGTTGCCCAGCCGTCCCGCATCGGCGTTGGCGCGGGTCAGCGCCGGATGCGCAAAGGTGCCGAAGCGACCGACGCGGTAATTGGCGCTGATGAACAGTACGCCCTGCTTGGCCAGCTCTGCGCCGGAATAAGTGGGCGGCGATGCGCCACCATTGACGAATCCGCCGCCATAGATCCAGAAGATCACGGGCAGCTTGCCGCTCGCGGCCGCGGACCGCCAGACATTGGCGTACAGGCAATTCTCGTTCGGCGGCGTGCCCAATGGCGCGGCATCGCCACCAAAGGGAACCTGCATGCAGTCATTGCCGTAGGCGGTGGCATCGCGCACGCCCTGCCAGGCCGCTGCCGGTTGCGGTGCGCGCCAACGCAAGTCGCCCACCGGAGGGGCGGCGAAGGGGATGCCCTTCCAGCTCAGCACACCGGCTTCAGTCGTTCCCTTCAGCGTGCCCGTATCGATCTTCACCATCGATGCATCGGGGGAGGCCGCCGCACCGCTGGTGACATATCCAGCCAGAGTGCAAAGAACGAGCAGGCGCAGCGCGGATTTCATGGAAACCTCTTCGGGCTCTTCGGAAACGGGCCTGAATTCTGGCCTCGGAACGGTATCGCTGTCACCCCGCAACCACTACACTCGCGCGCCCGTACAGCGAGTTCCCCATGACCACCGATTCTGATGCCGTCCGGTTCAGCGACCTGGGCCTTTCCGAGGCCGTGGTCCGTGCGGTGAAAAGCGTGGGCTACGAATCAGCCTCGCCCATCCAGGCCGCCACGATTCCCGCCATGCTCGAGGGCGCTGACATCCTCGGTCAGGCCCAGACGGGCACCGGCAAGACCGCAGCCTTCGCACTGCCCATCATTTCACGGCTGAACATGAAGGATCGCGTACCACAGGCGCTGGTGCTTGTGCCCACGCGTGAACTCGCCATCCAGGTGGCCGAAGCCTTCCAGAAATATGCTGCGGGCCAGCATGCATTCCATGTGCTGCCCATCTACGGTGGTCAGAGCTATGTGCCGCAGTTCAGCGCATTGAAGCGCGGGCCGCAGGTGATCGTCGGCACGCCCGGCCGCGTCATGGATCATCTGGAGCGCGGCACCTTGCAGCTCGCTGCCATCCGCACCGTAGTGCTGGACGAGGCCGATGAAATGCTGGCCATGGGATTTGCCGACGCGATGGAGTCCATCCTCTCGCAGACCCCAAAGGAAAAGCAGGTGGCCCTGTTCTCCGCCACCATGGCGCCGAACATCCGCCGCATCGCGCAGACGCATCTGCGCAATCCACGCGAAGTGGTGATCAAGGGCAAGTCGGGCACGGCGGCGAACATCAAGCAGTCGTACTGGCTGGTCAGCGGCCTGCACAAACTGGATGCCCTGACGCGTATCGTCGAAGCTGCGGAATTCGACGCCATGCTGGTGTTCGTGCGCACCAAGCAGTCGACGGTGGATCTGGCCGAGCGCCTGCAGGCCCGCGGCTTTGCGGCTGTCGCGCTGAATGGAGATATCGCGCAGCCCCTGCGCGAGAAGACTGTTGCACAGCTCAAGGCAGGAAAAATCGACATTCTCGTCGCCACCGACGTGGCGGCGCGCGGTCTCGACGTGGAACGCATCACGCACGTGGTCAACTACGATGTGCCCTACGACACCGAGTCGTATGTGCATCGCATCGGCCGCACCGGTCGCGCGGGCCGCAGCGGCGAAGCCATCCTCTTCATCGCTCCTCGTGAACGCAACCTGCTGCGATTGATAGAGCGGGCCACTCGACAGACGATTGAGCCACTGAGCCTGCCCACCGCAGAAGACGTGAACGTGAAGCGGCTGGCCAAATTCAAGGCGCGTATCGGCGAGGCGCTGGCCAATGGCCCCGCGGATTTCCATCGCAAGGCGGTGCAGGAAGTGGCACTGGAGACCGGCGCGGATCTGCTCAGCATCGCTGCCGCGATAGCATCCATTGTCGAAGGCGCGGCGCCAGTGAAATCCACCGCGCCCGCACAGGACTATGCGCCTGCTGCGGACGATCGCTCACGCCGCAGCGAAGAGCCGCGCAAACCACGACGCCCAGTGGAGCCGGCCGCCGACCTGCCCGCTGTAGCCGACGGCGGCTACGCCTTCGAGGACGACGGCAAGCAGATCACTTGGCGGCTTGAGGTGGGCCAGAAGCATGGCGCGACGCCCGGCAACATTGTCGGCGCCATTGCCAATGAAGCGCGCCTCGCAGGTCAGCAGATCAACGGTGTCGATGTGCGTGCCACTTACACGCTGGTACGCCTGCCGGCGATGTTGCCCAAGGCCGTGATCGAGCGGCTATCGAAGGTGCGCATCCGCGGGCAGGCGCTGGCCTTTGATGAGGGCAGCGCGCCGCGTGCAGGGGGCAAACCGAAATCGCACCGCAAGGGACGCAAGGGGCAGGACTGACGGACCAACCCGTGAGAAGCAGCCCGAGCCTCCTCCCATTTCCTCAGCGGCCGGTTCAACTCCGTACGCCAGTTGGCAATGGTGAGTCGGATGACGGCCGCTTCCTGCGTCGACGTCTGAATGATCTCTTGTACGGATATCATGGAATTGCATCTCATGCTGTTTGTACCACCTGCAGGCGGCTAAGGGATGGCTTCTGCCGACGCGGAGGTCATCGCTACACCGGTGGATGAAATGACGATCAGGCCAATGGCCAGCCATTGCGTCACCGAGAGATGCTCACCCAGCCACACGTAGCCCAGCAGCGCCCCAATGGCCGGCTCCGCGCTGAGCAATGTACCCAGACTCTGCGGCGGCAGCACACGCAGCGCGAGAATCTCCAGCGAATAAGGGATGGCGCTGGAGACCAGGCCGATGAGGAGGCCCATCGCCAATACCTGCGGAGTGAACAACGCGGCACCAGCATGCGCCACGCCCACGGGCGCCACTACCAAAGCCGCCATCACCATGCCCGCACCAGCCGCTGCAGGTCCGTGCGTCATGCCCGTGCGACGCCCCGTGATGATGTACGCAGCCCAGCACACTCCTGCGAGCAGCGCGAAGGCGATTCCACGCCAGTCCAGCGCGGCATGGGCCGATCCATGCGGCAGCAGCAACGCCAATCCCGCAACGGCAATGACAATCCACAGCAGATCCATGCGACGACGTGAGCTCAATGCGGCCAGCGACAGCGGTCCGGTGAATTCCAGGGCGATTGCGATGCCCAGCGGGATATAGGACAGCGACTGGTAGAAGGCCAGATTCATCACGCCCAGAGTCAGGCCATAGGCCAGCAACCACGGCCAGCCGACCGACAGCCGCAGCCGCCAGGGGCGAAGCACCGCCAGCAGGATCAATGCGCCCGCCACAACGCGCAGCGCGGTAGCGCCCTGCGGTCCCACACGCGCAAACAGGCCTTTGGCGAGCGCGGCGCCCACGGTGAAGGAAACCATCGCCAACAGCAGAACACCGCAGGCGGCAGGACGCGAGAGTTTCAAGTGATCGCCAATTGAGGCCCGAAGTCATGATATCGGCACGCGGAAATATCTGCAGCGCCTGCCGCCGCGCAGCGCTAGGCTGTACGTCAATGCGTATGCGTTTGTTCCCGTTTTCCGCAATGCTGGTGGCGCTGGTGTTCCACACGGCAACACCTGCCGCCGAGAACCCCGGCAACGTGCAACCACCGCCGGACTACATGCGCTATGCAGAAGACACGCGCAGCGCCCGGCTGGAGACGGCGATCCGCTCGCTGCGATTGCCGTCCGGCCAGCAGGTGGATCTTATCGGCGTCGTGCATATCGCCGA
>DATNCK010000316.1:0-7179 GCA_035571575.1 Steroidobacteraceae bacterium
CGTCGCCAGTCCGACGCGGCGCCAGGCAGCTAGCGATCCAGGATTTTCATCATCGCAGGCGGGTGACGTTCACCCTGCACCTGGCGCGCCAGCGCGTCGATCTGCTCGACATGGCGCGCCGACAGCGACAGGCTCGCGCCACCCAGGTTATCTGCCAGATGCGTACGCGTCTTCATGCCCGGAATCGCCAGCACCCGCGGTGAACGCGACAGCACCCAGGCAATGGCGACCTGCGCGGGCGTCGCCTGCAGTTCTGCGGCCACTTCCTTCACGCAGCGAACCACGGCGGCATTCGCAGCGGCTGCGGCAGTCTGAAAGCGCGGGTGCGTGCGGCGATGATCGCCTTCCGGCAGATCGCTCACGCTGCGGAAGTTCTCCACCAGGAAGCCGCGACCCAGCGGACTGTAGGCCACAAAGCTCACGCCCAGCGCCTCGCAGGCCGCGAGCATGCCGTTTTCCGGATCGCGCGACCAGATCGAGTACTCGCTCTGGACCGCGGCGATGGGTAGCACGGAGCAGGCCCGGCGCAGCGTGGCAACGCTGCACTCGGACAGGCCTGCGTGACGGATCTTGCCCGCCTGCACCAGGCCAGCCAGCGCACCGGCTGATTCCTCAATGGGAACATTGGGATCGATGCGGTGCAGGTAGAACAGGTCGATGTAGTCCGTACCCAGCCGCTGCAGGCTGGCTTCACAGGCACTGCGAATGGTCTCCGGACGGTTGTCCACCTGTGCGCCACCATCTGCCCCGCGTGACAGGCCGCATTTGGTGGCAATGACGAGGCGCTTGCGCTGCGCGGCCAGCGTGTGCCCTACGAAGCGCTCGTTCTCTCCGAGCTGGTAGCTGGCAGCGGTATCGAAATGCGTGATGCCAGCGTCCACCGCGCCCTGCAGCGTTGCGCGTGCCTCATCGTCATCGCGCTTGCCATACCAGCCCACCAGGCCCATGCAGCCAAAGCCCAGCGCGGGCAGCGCGAGGCTGGAAGAGCCCAGTAATCGTTGCGCCAGCGGCGCCGAAGTCGATGATTTCATGCCAGTCACGATATCATCCGCATCCCTCGCCAGGAACCGACCGGACAAGAACATGATCATCGACTGCCATGGACACTACACCACCGCCCCGCAGAGCCTTACCGACTTCCGCGACGCGCAGATCGCGGCACTGAAGGATCCGGCGCAGACGCCGTCACGGGCTTCGCTGAAGATCAGCGACGATCAGATCCGCGACAGCCTCGAGAAGGCACAGCTGAAACTGCAGCGCGAGCGCGGTTCAGACCTCACGGTGTTCTCGCCCCGCGCATCGACCATGGCGCACCACATCGGCAATGAATCCACCAGCCTCGAGTGGTCGCAGATCAGCAACGACCTCATCGAACGCGTGGTCGGGCTGTATCCGAAGAACTTCGTCGGTGTCTGCATGCTGCCGCAGTCGCCCGGCGCACCGGTGGCGGGCAGCGTGAAGGAGCTCGAGCGTTGCGCGAAGATGGGTTTCATCGGCGCGAACCTGAATCCGGATCCCTCCGGCGGCCACTGGACCGCACCACCGCTCACCGACAAGTACTGGTATCCCATCTACGAGAAGCTGTGCGAGCTCGATTTTCCGGCGATGGTGCACGTCAGCTCCTCGTGCAATGCGAACTTCCATGCCACCGGTGCGCACTACATCAATGCCGACACCACCGCCTTCATGCAGCTAATCCAGGGCGATCTGTTCAAGGATTTTCCGACACTGCGGCTGATCATTCCGCATGGCGGCGGAGCAGTGCCGTACCACTGGGGTCGCTATCGCGGCCTGGCACAGGACATGAAGCGGCCGCCGCTCGATACGCATGTGATGAAGAATGTGTTCTTCGACACCTGCGTGTATCACCAGCCGGGCATCGACCTGCTGCTGAAAGTGATCCCGGTGGAAAACATCCTGTTTGGTTCCGAGATGGTGGGCGCGGTGCGCGGCATTGATCCCACTACCGGTCAGTATTACGACGACACCAAGCGCTACATCGACAGCTCATCGCTTTCGGCTAGCGACAAGCGACGTATTTTTGAGGAAAACGCCTACAAGGTTTATCCTCGCCTCAGGTCGCGAGTGACCTGAAAATTAACGGGGGATGGGCGAGGGCGCCGGCACGGCAGGTTCCGTGCTACTTTGCCCGACAGCTAAAACATTATATGCGCTACGGATATCGAATAATTCTCGCCTCGCTCCTGCTGGCAGGCAGCGCTTTTGCCCAGGTCGGGCACCCGGCCAAGGGCAGCTGGCTGGGATACTGGGGCCCGGACCAGAAGACCCAGCGCCGCATGATCCTGAATCTCGACTGGCGTGACCGGCAGGTGGTGGGACAGGTCAATCCAGGGCCTTCCGCAGCCAAGGTGACGCGGGCCGATGTGGATTACGCGACCTGGACCATGACCGTCGAGGCCAACCTGCCAGATGCTGCGGGGAAACCCCAGAAATGGGTGGGAACCGGCAAGCTGGAAAACCTCGGCTCCTGGACGAATCGCGTGTACTCCGGCACCTACGTTTATGGTGCGGAGAAGGGCAGCTTCAAACTTTCGCTGCATTGATGGAAGGGGGAATCATGAAGAACTGGACAAGAACCGTACTGGCAGTGCTTCTGGCAGTCACGGCAGGTGGTGCGGCGGTAGCCCATCATTCCTTCGCGTCGGAATTCGACGCGGCCAAGAAGCTCAAGCTCACCGGCACGGTCACGAAGGTGGAATGGCGCAACCCGCATACCTACTTCTATGTGGACGTGAAGGGTGAGGACGGCGCCATCCACAACTGGGCCATGGAACTGGGCAGCCCTAATGTGCTGATGCGCCGCGGCTGGACGCGTGATTCGCTCAAGATCGGCGATCAGGTAACCGTGGAAGGTGCCCGCGCGCGCGACAACAGCTACAAGGCCAACGCCAACTCGGTGGTGATGGGCGACGGCAAGCGGCTGTTCAATGGCAGCGCCGAAGACAACGAAGGGAAGTACTGAGCGTGCGCCACGACGCAAAAGCCTTCGTGCGCAGCAGCGGCGCATGTCTGGCAATTCTCAGCGCGCTGCTGGTCATTCCCGGCTATGCGGCAGCGCCAGCGGCGCCCGCAGCATCGGGGGCTCCAGCCGGCGCTCCTCGCCCGCCTGGTGCTCCCGGAGCTCCTGCCAAACCTTCCAAGCCCACGCCGCACCTGCCCGACGGTACCGTGGACCTGGGAGGCAATGGCTCCTGGAGCCTGTCCTGGATCACCAACTACGAGCGGCAACTGCTCGACACGCCGAATGGCATCGAAAACGTGCCCTTCCTGCCGTGGTCGAAGGCCATGTACGACTACGTGAAGAAGACGGAAAACGCCTACGACCCTGAGGGTTTCTGCCTGCCACCGGGTGGCCCGCGCGCCTTCGGCACGCCGTATCCGGCGGAATTCCTGCAACAGAAAGACCGCATCGTCGTCATCTTCGAGGGCGGCGCGCATGTCTGGCGCGAGATCCACATGGATGGACGCCCGCATCCGACGGGCTCGAAGTTGAATCCCACTTACTTCGGTCATTCCGTGGGGCACTGGGAAGGCGACACGCTGGTCATCGACACGGTGGGCTACAACGAACGCACCTGGCTGGGCTTCAACGGCTTCCTGCATACCGATGATCTGCACACGGTCGAGCGCATCACCCGTCCGAACTACGACACGCTGCGCTACGAAGTAACCGTCGACGATCCGGGTGCTTATTCCAAGCCCTGGCGCATGGGCTGGAACATCCGCTGGAGCGAAGGTCAGGAACTGCAGGAATACATCTGCCAGGAAGAGAACCACTTCCTCATCGACCTGAAGGACGATTTCGGACAGCCTTTCTTCCAGGCGACCAAGACCGATTAAGAATCAGGGGAACTGCATGCCGGCTGTGGTGAATTCTTTCCGTAGCCGGCAGCCCGCAGTGGCCGTGCTGGCGCTGCTGTGGCTCGGTACCGCTGCTTCCCAGCAAGTGGCGGACCCCGGGTTCAAGAGCGTCGGCAGGGGTGCGCCGCTGTCCGTCGCACTGCCGTCCGCGCCGCAACAGACCTTGCCACCGGGCGCGCCGCCCAGCCAGCGCTTCATGCCGGATCTGACCAAGGTGCCCTTCGTCGGCCCCATGCAGCTGGGCGGACCGCCGCGAGGTGGCGGCGCTGCACCGGCGAATGCGCCGCCTGCCGTGATGGTCGGTTCCGCATTCAATGGGGCTGTGCCGCAGGGAATTCAGCCCCTGCCCATCGACATCTTCACGTCGAAGGATTTCTACAAGGATCGTGAACTGTGGAAGGACAAGCGTTACTTCCGCTGCAACAGCCCACAGGGTCTGGAGCTGCAGCGGGGTGCGATTTTCTCGGCCACCATCGGCAATGATCCGCCGCGCACCGCCGCCTGGGGCTATTGCGATCGCGACATGCCGCGCAGTGCGCTGGTCAGTCCGTACAAGTTCAAGACCGCGCAGGAACACTACGAAGCGCTGATGGCCGAGACCACTCGACGCGGCGGCCCCACCAAACACACCTATGCCACCGTGCCGGGCGAGATCAGCGGCATGTACGCGCCGGGTTACATCTACGACAACTGGTATTCGTTCATGGCGACGATCCAGTTCCCCACGGCGCTGTCGCTGCTGACGCCGGAATACCAGAAGCGCCTGGTGCAGGATGCCTACCACCAGGGCAACACCAATGCCCCGCAGTGGGTGTCGCAGTATTGCTGGCCTGAAGGATTCATGCGGCGCTGGTATGCCTTCTCCATCCAGTTTCCGCAGCAGGTGATCGTATCTCCCGAGCTGGTGCAGATCATGGCGGGCGTGGCCGACAACTTCATCAGCAACATCCACGTGGGGCGCAAGTTCCGCATGGATGGCCCCGTGCCGCGCCTGGGCCCCGATGTGCCGCGCTGGATGGGCGAGACCATCGGCTTCTGGGACAAGGATGTGCTGATCACCTGGACCTCGAACATCCAGGGCTGGTCGGCGCATGGCGCCTTCGAGTATTCGAGCAAGATGCAGACCATCGAGATCTACACGCCGGTGCGCGACGCGAAGAGGCAGATCGTCGCGTTGAACCACGAGGCCATCTTCTATGACCCCGAGGCGTTCGTGGAACCCCTGCGCATCATCCGCAACTATCAGCGGCTGAACGGTCTGGGTGAGGGCGACCCGATCCAGTACATCAAGTGCATTCCCAGCCTCATGCCGGTGAAAGGGCATGCCACGCCCATCTCGCCGGGCCAGGTGATCGAGTACGAAGTGCCCGACATGTACGGCCGGCCGTGGGCGCAGATGTGGGAAAAGTACTTCGAGCAGGGCATGGAAAAGCCCAAGCAAGAGGACCTCTTCAACTTCGACAAGTGAGCGGCGCCGGATCAAGACCGGCGTGCGCGTGGCGGCGGCCGGCTCGGGAGCCGGCCGGCATGATTCAGATGTATTTGAGCCCGAGTTCGGCGAGCTTCTCGCGGAACTTGTAGATATCCATGCCCAGTTCACCAGAGGCCAGGCGTTTGCGCTTTTCCTCTTCCATCGACACGCGCTTGGCGGCGGCCTCTGCAACCTTGGCCGCCTCGGCATTGCGCACCACGCAGACGCCGTCATCATCGGCAACGATGACATCACCGGCATTGATGGCCTGAGCGGCGCAGATCACCGGCACGTTCACGGAACCCAGGCTGGCCTTGATGGTGCCCTGCGCGTAGATGCACTTGCTCCACACGGGGAAGTCCATCTCCTTGAGCGTGGCCACGTCGCGCACGCCGGCGTCGATGATCAGCGCCTGCACACCGCGCGCCTGCAGCGACGTGGCCAGCAGATCTCCGAAGTAGCCATCGCTGCAGGGGGAGGTCGGCGACACCACGAGAATGTCACCGGGTTTGCAGACTTCGACGGCCACATGAATCATCCAGTTGTCGCCGGGCGGTGAAGACACCGTGACGGCCGGGCCTGCAATCGATTTGCCTGCGTAGATCGGGCGCATGTAAGGCGCCAGCAATCCCGTGCGGCCCTGGGCTTCATGAACCGTGGCAACACCGTACTTGGCCAGGGCCTGGGAAACCGCGGCATCAGGGCGCGGAATCTCGCGCACGCAGACATGCTTGCTCATCGGAACGCTCCTCAAATATCCAGTTTGAACACGCGCTTTGCATTGCCTTCGAAGAAGGCGAACTTGTCGGCGTCGGAAATCGTCATCCGGTCGCAGAACCCGACTTCGTCGGGCGAGTACTGATACGGGTAGTCCATCGCATACAGCACGCGGTCCACACCGATCACGTTCTGGCAGAACTCGATGGCCGGCTGCCAGGCCACGCCCGAATTGGTGATGTAGACATTGTGCTTCAGGTAGTGGCTGACGGGATGCTTCAGTTCCTTCATGAACGGATAGCGCTTCGAGCGCACCGTCGCGCCATGCATGTAGTCGAGCCGGTACAGCCAGAACGGCAGCGCCTCACCCGCGTGACCGATGATGAACTGCAGCTTCGGGAAGCGATCGAATACGCCGCCAACAATGATGCGCAGCATGTGCAGTCCGGTCTCGGCGCCGAAGCCAAAGACTGCGCCATCGAGGCCGGCGTCGAGATAGGGCTGGATCATCTGCGGCGGAGGCGTCTGCGGATGCAGATAGATGGGGATATTCAGCGCCTCGGCGGCTTCCAGCACGGGCAGGAACTGCGGCTCATCGAGGTAGTGACCCAGCGTGTGCGAGTTGACGATCGCGGCCTTGAAGCCGAGCTTCTTCACGCCGCGCTCCATCTCCTTCACGGCGTTGGCGGGATCATGCGGCGCGAAGGCCACCATGCCGGTGTAGCGCGTGGGATGCCGCTGGCAGGCTTCGGCCAGCTGGTCATTGGCATCGATGGCCAACGCACTGGCCGTGGCGGGGTCGAACACCTGCACGCCTGGCGCCGTGAGCGCAATGATTTGATGCGCGATGCCGGTGGCATCCATGTCCTGAATGCGCGCTGCGCCCAGGTCTTTCAGACGATCGTAGATGAACTGCGCGCGCTGGCTGGGACTGCCGCTGTAGAAGCCCCAAAGGCTGCGAAAGCCGGGGTCTTGAAAACTGCTGTCGGCAAGCAATCGCTGGTAGCCCGCAGCGACGTCTTTGGAAAGGAAAGCTTCTTCGGTCGCAATGCGACGGTAGCCCGGTTTGCTTATCATGGTGTTCTTGATTCCAGCACGCCCTCAAACAG
>DATNCK010000317.1:0-17032 GCA_035571575.1 Steroidobacteraceae bacterium
ATCCCGAAGCAACGATCCACCGCTCCAAGGCTGTGGGTGAGCCACCGCTGATGCTGGCGATGTCGGTATTCCACGCGCTGCGCGATGCAGTCGCCAGCTGCGGCGCGCCTGGCCGCGCGGTGAACCTGGAGGCGCCGGCCACGCCGGAATCCATCCTGCGCGCCATTCACGACATACGGAGCGCCTCATGAGCGCCGCAGACTGGATGCAGGCGGCTTCTCGCCTGCTGCGCTTCGAACCGGCCATCGTGCGCATCACCCTGGCCGAGGTTCGCGGTTCTTCGCCCCGCGAATGCGGCGCGACCATGCTGGTAGCCACGCAGAGTCTGTGGGGCACCATCGGTGGCGGCAATCTGGAGTGGCAGGCCATCGAGCGGGCGCAGCGCTGGCTGCGCGAAGGGCGCGGCGCGGCGGCCATGCTGCTGGAGCTGCGGCTCGGGCCGGATCTGGCGCAGTGCTGTGGGGGTGTCGTGGTCCTGTGGATGGAGCGACTGCCCTATGCCTCCCTTTCCGCACTGGAACGCCTGCTTCCCCATCGCGGCACTTTGACAGCCGCAGCCATCCGCACCACCTGCCGCGATGGCCGCATCGATCGCGTCGCCTGCGCGGAAATCACCACGGGCTGCCGACTGCGGCGCGTGGATGCCTGCATCGAACTCACCGAGCGCGGCACCGACCCCGCTCTGCCGCTATGGATCTTCGGCGCTGGTCACGTGGGCCAGGCCGTGCTGCGCGCACTGGAGGAATTGCCGCTGTTCGAAGTGCGCTGCCTGGACTCACGTCCGGCGATGCTGCCGAAGCCACGCGCTGCACACATCCGCGTGCAGCGCGCGCCGGAACCCGTCGAATGCATTGCGACCGCGGCGGCCGGCACAGCCTATCTGGTGCTGACGCACGATCACGAGCTGGATTACCAGATCTGCGCCGCGGTGCTGGCCCGCAATGACGCCCATTGGCTGGGACTGATTGGTTCGGCCAGCAAGGCGGCACGGTTCCGGTCACGCCTGCGCAATGACGGCTGCGGCGAGGAGCAGATCCAGCGACTGTGCTCTCCAGTGGGGTTGACAACCGTGCCCAGCAAACTGCCCGCAGCCATTGCGATCAGCATCGTGGCGCAGTTGCTGACACTCACTGCCCCACAGCCTGCGCACCTCGCGCCCCGAGGCTGTGATCCGGAGTGCCGAGGCTGTGCCGCGCCGCTCAGCGCCGCCAGTGTGAGCACGTGAACGACGCCGCCCTGCCCCGGCTGCAGCTGCGCGGCATCACGCGACGTTACGGCTCCGTGCTCGCCAACGATGGCATCGATCTGACGGTGATGCCCGGTGAGATTCACGCGCTGCTGGGCGAGAATGGTTCGGGCAAGAGCACGCTGAGCCGCATCATCTGCGGCCTGACCCGGCCGGATGCCGGTTCGATCGAATGGGAAGGTCGCGACGTCGCGCCGCTGAATCCTTCGCGCGCGCGCGCGCTGGGCATCGGCATGGTCTTCCAGCACTTCGCGCTGTTCGAATCACTGACCGTGGCTGAAAACATCGCCCTCTCGCTGCAGGGTTCGGGCCGCGAAGCGGAACTGGCCGCGCGCATCAAGGAAGTGTCGACGCGTTATGGGCTGCCGCTGGATCCTGCGCGGCTGGTTGCATCGATGTCTGCCGGCGAGCGACAGCGCGTGGAGATCGTGCGCTGCCTGCTGCAACAGCCCCGGCTGCTGATCCTCGATGAACCCACGTCCGTGCTTTCTCCCGCTGCGATCGGTGTGCTGTTCGGCGCGCTGCGACAGCTGGCTGCCGAGGGTCTGTCCATCCTGTTCATCAGCCACAAGCTGGACGAAGTGCGCGCGCTCTGCGCCCGCGCCACGGTGCTGCGGGCGGGTCGCGTTGCCGGCACACCGGGTCCGGAGGCCTTCGACAATGCCTCCTTGCTGCGTTTGATGCTCGGTGCGGAACCTGCGGCCTGCCGCCTCGAACCGCAGAGCGCTGGTGCTCCCATGCTGGAACTGGAAGGTTATGTGCTGCCGTCTGAAGATCCTTTCGGCATCGATCTCACGGATCTGAGCTTCGCGGTGCATGCCGGAGAAATCGCCGGCATCGCTGGCATCTCCGGCCATGGACAGCGCGAACTGGTGGCCGCACTGGCCGGGGAAACCCAACGCGGGCAGCGTGGCCGCCTGCGCATTGCCGGCCATGATGTGACCGACCTGCCGGTGGCCGCACGACGTGCGGTGGGACTGGCACTGGTGCCGGAAGAGCGACTGGGTCGCGGCGCCGTGGTATCCATGAGCCTCGCCGGCAATGCATTGCTGACCGGCGCACGCCACGGCCTGGTACGCCGCGGTTTCATCCATCACGCCGCGACCCATGCTGTGGCGCAGAGAATCATCAGCGCCTTCGACGTGCGCACCCCGGGCACGCGCGCCACGGCGGCGCAACTCTCCGGCGGTAACCTGCAGAAGTTCATCGTCGGCCGCGAGATCATGCTGGCGCCGCGAGTGCTGGTAGTGGCCCAACCTACCTGGGGTGTGGACGTGGGTGCCGCGCTGCGCATCCGTCAGTCGCTGATCGACCTGCGCACGCAGGGTTGCGGTGTGCTGGTGATCTCCGAAGACCTGGAGGAGCTGTTCCAGATCTGCGACCGCATCGCGGTGATCCGCGATGGTCGCTTGTCTGCGTTTCAGTCGCGCGCGGAAACGTCGCTGCAGCAGATCGGGCAGATGATGTCGGCCGGAGCCGCAGTGCATGCCTGACTGGCTGCCCGCTCTCGAGCGCCGACCCGCACCTTCGAGCGTCATGCGCATGGCCGCTCCGCTGCTGGCGGCGCTGGCCATCACCCTCACGGCATTGCTGGCGTTTGCGGCACTGGATCTGTCGCCCTGGTCTGGCCTGTACACTTTCTTCATCTCGCCCATCGCCTCGGCCTATGGCGTGGGCGAGTGGCTGCTGAAGGCCACGCCGCTGGCACTGTGCGCACTGGGACTGTCGATCGCCTTCCGCGCGAATGTGTGGAACATCGGTGCCGAAGGACAGTTCACGGCTGGCGCCATCACGGGTGGCGGTGTCGCGCTTTACCTGGCGCCGCAGCTCGGTGGTGCCGGTGTGCCCGTGATGCTGTTCGCCGGCATCGCTGGCGGCATGCTGTGGGCCGCCATCCCAGCCTGGCTGCGCACGCGCTTCAACACCAGTGAGATCCTCACCAGCCTGATGCTGGTGTATGTAGCCCAGTTGTTGCTGGCCTGGCTGATGCACGGCCACTGGCAGGATCCGCAGGGCTTCAACTATCCGCAGTCGCGCGCCTTCGACGACGCGCTGATCCTGCCTCTGCTGGCCGATGGGCAGCGCGCTACTTCCGCAGTGTGGATGACGGCTCTGCTGGCGCTGGCCACCTGGGTGCTGGTGCGCTGGAGCTACGCCGGCTATCGCATGTGGGTGGGCGGCGAAGCGCCAGCTGCAGCGCGCTATGCCGGCTTCAGCGAAGCGCGCAGCGTGTGGCTTGGCATGCTGATCAGCGGCGGCGCTGCGGGGCTTGCCGGCATCGCCGAAGTGGCCGGTCCCATCGGCCGGCTGCAGACCTCCATCTCGCCGGGCTATGGATTCGCCGCGATTATCGTGGCCTTCGTCGGCAGGCTGCATCCGCTTGGCGTGGTGCTCGCCGCACTCTTGATGTCGTTGCTCTATCTCGGCGGTGAAGCCGCGCAGCTGGAGCTGGGCCTGCCGGCAGCCGTCACCGGCATCTTCCAGGGTCTGCTGTTGTTCTATCTGCTGGCGGCGGATGTGTTCACCCACTACCGCCTGCGGCGTCCGCCTGTGGCGCGGCCGGCATGAGTGGCAGCTACGTCATCGCGCTGATCAGCGCAACGGTGATCGCCGCCACCCCACTGGTATTCGCGGCTGTTGGCGAATTGGTAGCCGAACGCGCCGGTGTGCTGAACCTCGGCGTGGAAGGCATGATGCTGGTCGGTGCCCTGGCGGCTTTCATCGTCAGTACGCACAGCGGCAGCCTCTTGCTGGGTTTTGCCGCGGGTGCGGGCGCAGGCCTCGCGCTGGCGCTGCTGTTCGCACTACTGACGCTGACGCTGCAGACCAATCAGGTGGCCACGGGCCTGGCGTTGACGCTGTTCGGCTCTGGCCTTTCCGCCGTGCTCGGCCGACCTTATGCCGGTCATCCCGGCGCAACCATGCCGGTGTTGTTCCACTTCGATGCAGCGGTGTACCTGGCACTGGCGATGGTTCCGTTTACTGCATGGGTGCTCAACCGCACGCGCGTGGGCCTGCTGATCCGCGCGGTGGGCGAATCGCCACAGACCGCCCATGCGCTGGGCAAGGCCGTGCAATCGCTGCGTTATGGCGCCGTGGGTTTCGGTGGCCTGCTCAGCGGACTCGGCGGCGCGTACCTGTCGATGGCGGTCACGCCGATGTGGGTAGAGGGTCTGACGGCCGGCCGTGGCTGGATCGCACTGGCGCTGGTGGTGTTCTCCATCTGGAAACCCTGGCGCGTGTTGCTGGGCGCCTGGCTGTTCGGCGGCATGACGGTGCTGCAGCTGCATGCGCAGGCACTGGGTCTGCCGGTGCCGGGCGAGTTCATGTCCATGCTGCCCTACCTCGCCACCATCCTCGTGCTGGTACTGATCTGCCGCAATCCGCGACTGCTGCGCCTGAACCAGCCCGCGTCGCTGGGACGCCCGTTCCACGCGGAGCATTGAGTCACACGTGAACGCCTACGTACTCGACTGGCTGGCTTTGTTCGGACGCTGGATCCACCTGGTCACCGGCATCGCCTGGATTGGTTCTTCGTTCTATTTCGTATGGCTGGACAATCACCTGTTGAAGCCCGCTTCCGCGACGGATGCCGAACGCGGCGTCGGCGGCGAGCTGTGGTCCGTGCATGGCGGCGGCTTCTACCACGCGCAGAAATACAAATTGGCGCCTCCGAAACTTCCCGGGACTCTGCACTGGTTCTACTGGGAGGCGTACTCCACTCTGCTTTCAGGCCTTTTCCTGCTGGGCCTGCTGTACTACGGTCAGGCGGCGATTTACCTGATCGATCCGCAGGTAGCCGCACTGTCGCCGCCGGTGGCCATCGCCATCGGCGTCGCCTTCCTCATCGGTGGCTGGCTGGTGTACGACACACTTTGCCGCACGCCGCTCAGCGGCAAACCCATGTTGCTCGCGGCGATCGTGGCCGCGTTGCTGTCCACTGCCGCGTGGGGACTGTGCCACCTGTTCAGCGGGCGCGGCGCATTCATCCAGTTCGGCGCCATGCTCGGCACCATCATGGTGGCGAATGTCTTCTTCGTCATCATTCCGGGCCAGCGCCGCACCGTGAAGGCGCTGAGCGAAGGGCGGGAACCCAATCCGCTCGATGGCCAGCGCGGCAAGCTGCGCTCGGTGCACAACACCTACTTCACGCTGCCGGTGCTGTTCACGATGATCAGCAATCACTACGCCACGACTTTCGGCGCGCGCTGGAACTGGCTGGTGCTGATCGCGCTGTGTGCCGCGGGCGCGCTGATCCGCGCGTGGTTCGTGGCACGGCACTTCGCTGCGCACCGTGGCGGTCGTACGCCGCCGTGGACGCTGCTGGCCGGCGTGTTGCTATTGCTGGGCACGGCGTGGGCCTTGCGTCCGCGACCGGCGCCGGATGCGGGGGCCAACGCCAACGCGGCGGCTTCGGTTTCGCCAGACACTGCGGCAACCGTCGCAGCCCCGCCCCTTTCGCGCCACGATCGTGCACGCCAGATACTGCAGACGCGGTGCGTGGTCTGTCACGCCGCGAAGCCGACATTTCCGGGATTTCCCGCGCCGCCCAAGGGCCTGACTCTCGAGGACGACTCGCAGATACCGGCGAAGCTGCCGCTGCTGGTACTGCAGGTGGAAAATCGTGTCATGCCCATCGGCAACCTCACCAACATGACCGACATCGAGCGCGCGGAGCTGCTCAGCTGGTTCAAAGATGGCGCCCCGCGCTGACATGCAATCACTGCAAGCCTGGCGCGGCTCGCTGCTGCGCTTCAGTGCCGATCCGGGCTCCGGAGACTCGGGCCATGAATATTTCACCGACGGCCTGCTGCTGATCGAAGCAGGCCGCATCGCCGGGGCCGGTCCCGCCGAATCGCTGCTGCGTGACCTGCCGCGCGATCTGCCGGTGACGGACTGCAGCGGCAAGCTGATACTGCCGGGCTTCGTCGACAACCACATCCACTTTCCGCAGATCGATGTGATCGGCTCCGGCGGCCGGGAACTGCTGGACTGGCTGGAAACGCACACCTTCCCTGCGGAGCGCCGCTATGCCGATACGGCTTACGCGGCAGCCGCGGCGGAGGACTTCCTCGATGAGCTGCTGCGCAATGGCACCACCACCGCGATGGTCTATTGCACCATGCATGTGGGCGCCACCAACGCCTTCTTTGCCGCGGCGCGTGCGCGCGGTCTGCGCATGATCGCAGGCAAGGTGCTGATGGACCGTAACTGTCCGGAGTACCTGCGCGATCCGCCGGGCGGTGGACTGACGGAGACCCGCGAACTGATTGCACGCTGGCACGGCGTGGATCGCCTCGGCTATGCCGTGACGCCACGCTTCGCCGCCAGTTCCACCGAGGCCCAGCTGGCTGGCGCCGGCCTGATAGCGCGCGAGCACGCGGATGTATTCATCCAGACGCATCTGGCCGAAAACCATGCGGAGATCGCCTGGACCAGACAGCTTTATCCTGCGGCGCGCAGCTATCTGGATATCTACGAGCGCTTCGGGTTGCTGCGCGAGCGTGCCATCTTCGCGCACTGCATACACATGGATCATGCCGACCGCCAGCACATGGCGCACGCCGGCGCGGCGGCCGCCTTCTGCCCCACTTCAAACCTGTCGCTGGGCAGCGGACTGTTCGACATCGCCGCCACCGACGCGGCCGGGCTGCGCTTCTCCATCGCCACTGACGTGGGCGGCGGCACCAGCTTCAGCCAGTTTCGCAGCATGGATGAGGCCAGCAAGGTGGCCATGCTGAAAGGGCAGTATCTCTCACCGCTGCGCGCCTTCTATCTCTCGACGCTGGGCGCGGCGCGCGCACTGGGGCTGGAAGACCGCATCGGCAGCCTGGCGACTGGCACCGAGGCAGACTTCATCGTCGTCGACCCCGATGCAATCCCGCTGCTGGCACGGCGGCGTGCGCAATCCACTTCTCTGACCGAATTGCTGCGACTGTTGATCACGCTGGGTGACGAGCGCGTGATCCACGCCACCTGCAGCCTGGGTGTGCCGCAGCGCTACCGCGCAGCCGAGCGCACGCCGAATACCGCGAAATAGGCCGCTTTCAGCTCCGCCGGCTCGCCGTCGAGCAGATCCTCCGCCACACGTCCCTTGGCATCCTTGATGTCAGAGCGCGCGTGCGTGGAAGCCAGCAGTCTGAGGATCTCCGCGGTCTGTGCTCCCGGATAGTGACGCGTGAGCAGCAGACGGTGCAGCGGAGTCTGCCCCTCCTTGTCCAGGACGTTGGGATCCGGCATGACTTTCAGCGCTGCAGACACCGCGGCGAGGCGGTCGCTGGACACCGCTGCATGCAGCACCGTCGTGCCATCCGGCATGCGCACCGCGGGATCGGCGCCTGCATCCACCAGCAGCTGGATGACATCGGCAGCGCCCTTTTCCGCCGCCACCAGCAGTGGCGGTTTGGAAGGCGCGTAGTAGTCGCCACTCTTGAAGTTGGGCTCGTAGCGCCACTGCACCTTCGACGCACCGCTCCAGGCATTGGGATCGGCGCCCTTCGCCAGCAATAGCCTGACCAATGCAGGTTGGTTCTCGATCACCGCGGCCTGCAGCAGCGTCTGGCCATTGCGATCGAAAGCCTTGACGTCCACGCCACGCTCGATGAGCCGCGCCGCGAAGGCATAGTCCTTCTGGAAGATCGCCAGCTGTACCGCGGTCGTGCCTTCGGGGCCGACATGATCGGGATTTCCGCCCGCCTCCAGCACCGCGACCGGCAGTTCCGGCTTGCCACTTTTCAGCGCAAAGAACAGTGGCGTGAAGCCGTTCGCCGTGACGCGATTGACATTCGCGCCCTTCGCCAGCAACAACTGCAGATTATCCAGTCGCCCGCGCGCGGCCGCCCACATTAGCGGTGTCTGCCCGCCCGCACCGGCGCCATCGACGCTCGCGCCACCTTCGATCAGTCGCGCGAGAACCGTTGCAGTCGTCGTACCGGCGCACAGCGCCAGCGCAGAGACTCCATCGGTACGCGCGCGCTTCGCATCCGCACCAGCATCCAGCAGCAGCTGCAGGATTTCCCCATTGCCATGTTCGCAGGCCAGCATCAGCGGCGTGACGGCCGCATTTGTTGCTACATCGGGCCTGGCCTTCGCGGCCAGCAGCAGCTTCACCATGCGCGCGTCCTGGACCTCAACGGCCCAGGACAGCGGCGTCGAACCATCCGCCAACAGCGTGTCGGGGTCCGCGGCATGCGACTTCAGCAGGGTTTGTACCTTGTCATAGTCACTGGCCCGGATCGCGGGCACCAGTTCGGCGTCGCGATTTGAGCCGGCCATGCAAGTTGCCGCGAACGTCGCACCAGACAGCAGCACCGCGACGCCACGGCATATCAGCCCTGTCATCTGCATCCGCTGCATCAGGCCAGCACCTCGTCCAAAACACCGGTGCTGTTGGCCCACCGCGTCACCGGCATTCCCATGTGCTGCAGCACGGTGCGCTGCAGATTACTCAGCGGGGTGTTCTTCGCCAGCTGTATGTGCCGGTTCCCCTTGAGTCCGCCGCCGAAGAGCACCATCGGCAAATTGCGTCCGTCATGAATATCCGGATCGCCGAACCCGGCGCCTATCATCACCAGTGTGCTGTCGAGCAGTGAGCCGGCGCCATCGTGCGTCGCGGACAATCTGCCCAGGTAGTCGGCGAAATATTGCATGTGCAGGCGGTTGATCAGCGAGACCTTCTGCTTCTTGGCTGGATCACCGGCGTGATGGCTGGTCATGTGGTGTGCATCGGTCACGCCGATTTCGGGATAGGTGCGGTTGGAAACCTCGCGGCCGATCATGAAACTGGCGACACGCGTGATGTCCGCCTGCATGGCCAGCAGCTGCAGATCGAACATCGTTCCCACATGCTCGCTGAACTGCGCCGGCACGCCTGCAGGTTTGGCCAGATCGCCTGAATGGGCATCCACATCCAGCTTCTCCGACTTCTGGATGCGTCGTTCGATGTCACGCACCGAACTCAAGTACTGGTCCATCTTGCGCCGGTCGTTGCTGCCCAGTTTGCCGGCCATGCGCGCGGCATCCTCGCGCACGAAATCCAGGATGCTGCTGCGCCGGCGCTGCTGCGCGACGCGGCTGGCCGCATCGAGTGCATCGCCATCGCCGAACATGCGCTCGAAGACATCCCGTGGATTGACGGTGACCGGCAGCGGATTGCTCTCATCGCGCCACGACAGCGTGTTGGTATACGCGCAGCTGTACGCCGGTACGCAGCTGCCCAGCTGGCTGGGCACGTCGATGCCCAGCTCCAGCGTGGGCAGCAATGTCTGATCGGCGTAGTGATTGCCGATCACCTGGTCGATCGATATGCCGCACTGCAGATCGGCGCCTTCGGTCGCGCGCGGCTTCACTCCGGTGAGAAACCCCGCACAACCCTGTGCATGACCATCGGCGGTCTCCTGGTGGGCCAGGCCCGTCAGCACCGTCATGCGTTCCTTGTACGGCGCGAAGGGCTGCAACGTCGGCGACAGCGGGAAATCCTTGCCCACCTTTGCCGGAGTGTAGTTCTCCATGATCATGCCGTTGGGCGTGTAGAAGATCTGCAGTCGCCTGGGCCTTGCGGCCACGTCGCCGGCTCGCGCCGGAAGCATGGCGTCCAGCAGCGGCAGGCTCATCGCCGTACCCAACCCCCGCAACAGCGTGCGGCGATTCAGAGCTTCTCGCATGATGTTCATGTCTCAGGGACTCCTACGAAGGTTGAACGGTTTGCTCTCGACGATGCCCAGGATGACGGCGCGAATACGATAGTCGTCGGCGGCGGCGCGGCGCGCAATGGCGCGCACCGCAGGCATGTCCTCCGGTTCCACACCACGGCCCAGCGCATACGTGAGCAGGCGCTCGCTGAAGGCGCGGGTGAAATCATCGCGGCGCTCGAGCAGCACCTTGCGCAGGCCGGTGAGCCCTGAAAGCGGCGTGCCATCTGCCAGCTGTGCTGAAGCGTCGACCGGGCGGCCACTGTCCTCGCCGCGCCAGGCGCCTACCGCATCGAAGTTTTCCAGTGCATATCCCAGGGGATCCATCTTCACATGACACGAAGCACAGGCCGCATCGGCACGATGCAACTCCAGCTGTTCGCGCGGTGACAGCACGCGGCCATTCACCGTGGCTTTCAGTGCTGGCACGTCGGGCGGTGGCGGTGGCGGCGCGGCGGACAGCAGATTGGTCAGTATCCATTGGCCGCGTTTCACCACGGAAGTGTGGTTGGCGTAGGACGTCACGGTCAGGATGCTGGCCTGGCCCAGCAGGCCGCCACGCGGCGTCGAGCCATCGAGGGCGACGCGCCGGAATGCCGGCCCCTGCACCCCGGCGATGCCGTAGTGTGCGGCCAGCGGTTCATTGAGGAAGGTGTAGTCCGCGTCGATGAATTTCAGCACACTCTGGTTCTCGCGGACGATGGAACCGAAGAACAGCTCCGTCTCCTGCTTCATGGCGCGCCGCAGGCGGGCATTGAAGTTGGGGAACAGGTACACATCCGGCCGCAGCAGCTCGAGGTTTCGCAGGTACAGCCACTGGCCAGCGAAGTTCGTGGTCAGTGCCTGGCTGCGGGGATCCGCCAGCATGCGCGTGACCTGTTTTTCCAGTGTCGCTGGTGTGCGCAGCCTGCCCTTTGCGGCAAGGTCGAGCAGTTCGTCATCCGGCAGGCTGCTCCACAGGAACAGAGCCAGCCGCGAGGCGAATTCCAGATCGGTGACCGGGTGCACGGTGCCCGGTGCGGCACCGGGCGGATCCTGTTCGCGCAGGAACAGGAAACTGGGTGACACCAGCAGTCCCTCGATGGCTGACTGAATGCCCTGCTCGAAATCTGCGCCAGCGCGTGCTGCGTCGTACAGGCCCAGCAACGGCGCGACATCTGCGTCGGTCACTGGCCGCCGCCAGGCCTGACGAGCCAGAACGCTGAGGATCTGCCGCGCGCACGCGGTCTCCGCGGCGGTCTTCACGGGACGGCACTGGAAGATCTTCCGGCGGCTTGGTGTATCGCCCGGTCCGCGCACTTCGTAAGGTCCGCCAACATCGATCTGCAGTACATCGCGCGGCCAATTGGCCTGCGAATAGCGTGGCGACATGAAGTACGACGGCACCATCGTGCGCCCCACGGTGACGCCATCCACCACGAACTGCGCGGGCAGCTGGGTCGGGGCCTGCACAGGCATCCAGACGTAGTCCACATCGTTGTGCAGGGTCTGCACGGTCTCGTCGAGCGATGGCTGGCGCTCGAAAGTGATGCCAATGGCGTGAGTGCCGGCGGTCAATGGCACTCGCAGGCTGATGCGTGCCTCCGGCAGGCGGTCCACTTCGTTGTTGGTATTGGCATTGAGCCAGCCGCTGATTTCGTAGGTGGCGTCGTAGGGTGCGTAGTAGCGGAATACCGCCCCGCCGCGGGAATCCAGCGGCAGTTCGTCACTGGCGCGCTCGTACCACGAGGGAATACCCTGGTTCAGCACCGACCCGTCCTTGGGCACCTGGTAACTGGTAGTAAAGGGCGCAGTGGCGCTGCGCCCGATGGCCAGGCGGCTGATCCGGCCTGCCACCGACAGGTACCGGTCCATGAGCGTGGACGACACGCTCAGCACATCGGCGATGTTGTCGAAGCCATAGCCGGAATCGTCGCCCGGCAAGGCATCGGTGACATCCACATTCAGCGCCAGCAGGTCACGCACGGCATTGGCGTATTCCGCACGATTCAGGCGCCGCAATGTGGAGCGACCGGGATCCGGATGCGTCGCGGCACGTTGGTCGAGCGAACTTTCCAGCCACTGGTCGAAACTCGACTTTACCGCTGCAGCAGGCTGCGGGCGATCGCGCGGCGGCATCTCGCCATCGCGGGTCCGCCGCAGGATTTTCTCCCAGCGCGCGAGGTTACGGCCGGAAGCCACATCGCCGGCGGAGATCTCACCAAGAGAAAAACCACCGGAATAATCCTCGTCGTTGTGGCAGCGCGAGCAGTACTGCTCCAGCCAGGGTCCCACATCCACCACCTCACCCGCAGGCGGCATGTGCGCGGAATCAGCGGCCTGAGTAGAGGACAACGCCAGACCGCAGGCTGCAGCCAATGCTGCCTTGAGAATGTTTGGCATGCTCACCCTCATGCAACCTCGATGCCAGTTGTCGCGGCCAACTACAGACCGCGTGACGCGGCGCCAGCGCATCTGAAGCTTCGTTGGTTGCACCACCATGTGCACCACAGCGGACTTTTTTGTACACAATACGTGCAGCACACTCACGTTCCAGGTGAATCCGGCGCCTGGCAATGCGCACCTGAATCGCCGGTCAAGAGGTCGTCATGGCTGTTTACCCGCGCGATCTGCGCGGCTACGGGAAGAGCCCTCCGCATGCGGCGTGGCCGGATGGCGCCAGACTGGCGCTGCAGTTCGTGCTCAATCACGAGGAAGGCGGCGAAAACAGCGTGCTGGACGGGGATGCCGGTTCGGAAACATTCCTCTCGGACATCGTCGGCGCGGCATCCTTTCCGATGCGCCACATGAGCATGGAGTCGCTGTTCGAATACGGCTCGCGCGCCGGCTTGTGGCGCATCCTGCGGCTGTTCGAATCGCGGCGATTGCCGCTGACCATCTTCGCGGTGGCGCGCGCCTTGCAACGTCATCCTGAGGCGGTCGCGGCGTATCGGGAGGCCGGGCACGAAATCGCCTGCCATGGTCTGCGCTGGATCAGCTACCAGCTCATGGACGAGGCCACCGAGCGAGCGCACCTGAAAGAGGCAACGCAGATACTGACAGAGCTCACCGGCAGCGTGCCTGCGGGGTGGTACACCGGCCGCGACAGCCCCAACACGCGGCGATTGCTGGTCGAACAGGGCGGCTATCTGTACGACGCGGATTCCTACGCCGATGACCTGCCCTACTGGACCCGCGTTGCCACGGGCGACGGCCGCATGCAGCCGCACCTGGTGGTGCCCTACGCTCTGGATACCAACGACATGCGCTTTGCGGTGACGCAGGGGTTCAATTCCGGCACGCAGTTCTTCGATTACCTGCGCGATGCCTTCGAACAGCTGTACCGAGAAGGCGATCCGGCGGGACTCAATCGACCCAAGATGCTGTCAGTCGGATTGCATGCACGATTGTGCGGCAGGCCGGGACGCATTGCGGCGCTCGAGTGTTTTCTCGATCACGTGCAACGGCATGACGATGTGTGGATCTGCCGGCGCGTAGACATCGCAAGGCACTGGATGGCGCAGCATCCCTGTACTGTTGCGGCGTCATGATCCGCCTCGAAGAACTGAACGGCATGGATGCCGCCGGTTTCACGGCGGCACTGGGTGGAATTTTCGAGCATTCTCCCTGGGTAGCGAGCGCCGTAGCAGACCAGCGGCCGTTTGCCAGTGTGGTCGCACTGCACGCCGCGCTTTGCGCCGCCGTCGACGCGGCCGGCGATGCCGCGCAGACGACGTTGATTCGCGCCCATCCCGAACTGGCCAGCAAGGCAGCCATCGCCGGTGAGTTGACGGCGGAGTCCTCACGCGAACAGCGCGGCGCGGGCCTCAAATCCTGCACGCCGCAACAATATGAACGGCTGCAGACACTCAACCGCGAATACGCCGCACACTTCGGATTTCCGTTCATCATCGCGGTCAAGGGCCACACTCCAGAGACCATCATCGACTCGATGATCAGCCGACTGGGCAATGCACTGGAAGATGAAAAACGCATGGCGCTGCGGCAGATCGGCCGCATAGCGCTGTTCCGCCTCGAGGAATTGATCGCTGACGATGCCGGCAACGAAATCATGGTTCGCGCCGACGCATTGGCGCGTCATACCGATGATGCAACGGGCCTCACATGCGCGTGTTTCACGCCGGCACATCGGGCCACCGCGCTGCAGATCCGGGATTACATGCTCGCGGCGGGCCTGGAGGTCACCATCGATGCCGTCGGCAATGTGGTGGGTCGATGCCGCGGCGATGTGCATCCTGACCGCACCCTGATCACCGGCTCGCACTACGACACGGTCGCTGATGCCGGCCGCTACGACGGCCGGCTCGGTGTGCTGCTGCCCATCACGGTGCTGGCGGCGCTGCGGCGCGGACGAATCAGCCTGCCGTACTCGGTTGAGGTCATCGCCTTCAGCGATGAGGAAGGCCTGCGCTTCCACTCCACCTTCCTCGGCAGCAGCGCCGTAGCCGGCTGTTTCGATCCGCAGTTGCTGACTGCCGCGGACGCAGACGGACAGACCTTGCACGAAGTACTTCGGGATGCCGGTAACGATCCGGCACAGATTCCCTCGCTCGCCCGCAAGCCCTCTGCAACCTTGGGTTTCATAGAGGTTCACATCGAACAGGGCCCGGTACTGCTCGACGCCGCGCAGGCGCTGGGTGTGGTCACTGGCATCGCGGGCGCGCGCCGGCTGTTGCTGCAGGTGAAAGGCCTGGCCGGCCACGCCGGCACAGTGCCCATGGCGCTGCGCCGCGATGCTGCCGCGGGCGCGGCAGAAATCGTGCTGCAGGTCGAAGCCATCTGCCGTGCGATGCCCGGGGTCGTGGGCACCGTGGGTCAGCTGCACGTACCACACGGAGCCGTGAACGTGATCCCGGGGCAGTGCAGCCTTTCCATCGATGTGCGTTCGGCCGATGACACGCTGCGAAGTCAGGCGCTGATGCGCATCGATGACGCCATCGCCGAAATCATGCAGCGGCGCAGGCTCGAGGCGGACTCCCAGGTCGTGATGGATACGCCGGCGACGACCTGCGCTCCCCACTTGCGCGAACTGCTGGCGGCCAGTGTCACCCGCACCACCGGTGCCGCGGCGATGCGCCTGCCCAGCGGCGCCGGTCACGACGCCATCATGATGTCGCGCCTGACGGATGTGGCCATGCTGTTTGTCCGCTGCGGCAATGGCGGCATCAGCCACCATCCCGACGAGATCCTTGCCGCTGCCGACGCCTCGCTGGCGGCCGCGGCCTTTCGCGACTTCCTGCTCAATTTCAAGGTGGATGGATGAAGCCGAACGACAGAATGGCGCAGCTGCGTGATTTCGTGCGCGAGTGGGTGAACGCGAATTTCGCCGCGCAGACCGCCTTTCTGGCGGAACTGGTGAAGGTGCCCAGCGACAATCCACCCGGCGACTGCGCGCCTCATGCATTACGCGCGGCCAGTCTGCTGGAGGCAATGGGCCTCGCACCGACGCAGCATCTCGTGCCGGAACCGGCAGTGCGCGATGCCGGCATGCTCTCGGCCATCAACCTGATCGTGCGCGAGCAGTTCGGCACATCCGGCCCCTGCATCGCCTTGAATGCGCATGGCGATGTCGTGCCGCCGGGCTCGGGCTGGACGCGCGATCCCTATGGCGCGGAAATCCTGGCCGACGCGGAGCACGGGCCCGTGATGTATGGCCGCGGCGTGGCGGTCAGCAAGTCCGACTTCGCCACCTATGCCTTCGCCATGTTGTGCCTGCGTGAGTACGCCCGCCGTCATGGCGGCCTCTCGGGCACCATCGAGCTGGAGCTCACCTACGACGAGGAGACCGGCGGCGAAATCGGCCCCGGATGGCTGCTGGCGCAGGGGATCTCGCGCCCCGACATCGCCATCTCTGCCGGGTTTTCCTATGCCATCACCACGGCGCACAACGGCTGCCTGCACCTCGAAGTGCGGGTGCTGGGCAAGCCTGGACATGCAGCAATGCCGGCCACGGGCATCGACGCGCTGGAGGCCGCCACTGGCATTCTTTCAGACCTGTATGACTATCGCGCCACGCTCGCCACGACCCACTCACAGACCCAGGGCATCGACAGCCCCACGCTGAACGTGGGCCTGATCCAGGGCGGCATCAACACCAATGTGGTGCCGGATCGGGTCACCTTCCGCATCGACCGACGCATCATTCCGGAAGAGAATCCCCAAGCTGCCGAAGAGGCGCTACGTGCGCGCATCAGCGCCGCAGCATCAAGGTATCCGCGGGTGCGTGTCGAGATGCAGCGCATCCTGCTGGCCCTGCCCCTGGTGAAGCTACCGGGCGCGACTGCGCTGATCGAAGCGCTGCAGCGCCACGGCGAGCATTTCTTCGGCACGCGCATCGCCGAACACGGCGTACCGCTTTACACCGATGCACGCCACTACACCACGGCGGGAATTCCCGCCGTGCTCTATGGCGCCGGTCCGCGGACGCTGCAGGAGGCCAACGGCCATGGCGCCGACGAATGCCTGCGACTCGAGGATCTGCGTCGCGCAACGCAGACCGTGACCTGCGCGCTGGCCGAGCTGCTTGCCAATCCGAAATCGTGAAGGAGTCTGTACCGATGAAACGCTGGATCCGCAGTCTGATCGCGCTGTGTGCACTGGCCTGCGCGCAGCAGGCCGGTGCGCTGGAACCCTGGTTCGAGTCCTTCAAGGCCAAGGCCACGCCGCAGCAGCTGTACACCTTCCTGTATGCGATGCCCAAGGGCGGCGACCTGCACAATCACCTGACAGGCGCAGTGCGCTCCGAGTGGTACTGGGACGCGGCAATCGCCAGCGCGCAGCGCGGCTACATCTACTACACCAAGGTCAAGATCTCCAATTGCGTGCCCTACGGCAACAACGAATACGGTGCCCGGCCGTATCTGATGCTGTTCCTGATCATTTCCGAGACCCAGTACAAGGCGCTGAATGACTGCCAGAAATCCGAATACAAGCGCCTGCAGGATCTGGATGCGCGCGAGAAATCGGGTTTCCTGGAAAGCATGCGGCTGGATGAATCCTGGGAGGGCCGTGACGAGTTCTTCCAGGCGATCTGGACACGCATCAACCAGCTGATCCAGAACCCCTATGTGGTGGCTGAAATCCTGCTGCGGAACAT
>DATNCK010000318.1:0-8710 GCA_035571575.1 Steroidobacteraceae bacterium
TGGTCCGCAGCCTGCAGACCCAGCACCGCGGTTTTCAACTCGTTGCTGACATGCCCCACGGCTTTCAGCACACCTTTGCCCAGGTAGCGCTTCTTGTCGCCATCACGCAGTTCCACTGCCTCGCGTGTGCCGGTGGAGGCACCCGAGGGCACTGCCGCCCGCCCGCGCGCGCCGGACTCCAGTACTACGTCCGCTTCCACAGTGGGATTGCCGCGCGAGTCGATCACTTCGCGGCCGATGACATCGACGATCCGGGTCATGATCTTAAGCTTCCTCATAAGGGCGGGATTTGACGATTCGGTCCAGCTCAACCAGCGTGGTGAGCAATGATTCCATGCGCGCCAGCGGCCAGGCATTCGGACCGTCAGAGAGCGCTTTCTCGGGCTCGGGATGGGTTTCCATGAACAACCCCGCCACACCAGCGCCCACGGCGGCACGCGCCAGCACCGGAATGAATTCGCGCTGGCCGCCGGAGGACTGTCCCTGCGCACCGGGCAGCTGCACCGAGTGCGTGGCATCGAACACCACGGGGCATCCCGTGCTACGCATCGCAGCCAGCGAACGCATATCGGCCACCAGGTTGTTGTAGCCGAAACTGAAGCCGCGCTCACAGACCATGATGTCGGTATTGCCCGTGGCCCGCGCTTTTTCCACCACCTGCGGCATTTCCCAGGGCGAAAGGAACTGGCCTTTCTTGATATTCACAGGACGGCCACAACGCGCCACGGCCTGGATGAAGTTGGTCTGCCGGCACAGGAAGGCCGGCGTCTGCAGCACATCGACCACGGCAGCCACTTCGGCCACCGGAGTGTCTTCGTGCACATCGGTCAGCACCGGCACGTCGAACAGCCGGCGCACACCCTCGAGCACAGCCATGCCCTGTTCCAGACCCGGACCGCGGAAGCTGCGTGACGAGGAGCGGTTGGCCTTGTCAAAGGAAGCCTTGAACACATAGGTGAGGCCGAGCTTCTTGCAGATCTCCACCATGCGACCTGCGACCTGTTGCGCCAGATCGCGGCTTTCGATCACGCAGGGCCCAGCGATGAGGAACAGCGGCGCCGAGTTGCCGATAACGGTTCCGGCAAGCTTCATGCGAAAACCCGACCACTGCGCCCGATCACATGGCCGGGCAGTTTCACAAACTGGCCGCTGCCGGCAGTTGTGCTGCACGCGCGGTGCGCGCGGCCTTGATGAAGCCCGTGAACAGCGGGTGCCCATCGCGCGGATTGGAGGTGAACTCGGGATGGAACTGCGTGGCCAGGAACCAGGGATGCCCGGGCAGTTCGACGATCTCCACCAGACCGTCGTGCGAAAAGCCGGAAAACTTCAATCCCGCCTTGCGGTACTGCTCGAGATAGTTGTTGTTGAATTCGTAGCGATGCCGGTGGCGCTCGCGGATGACATCGGCGCCATACAGCGCGCGGGCCGTGGTGCCCTCGCCCAGCTCCACATCCTGCGCACCCAGTCGCATCGTGCCACCCAGCTCGGAGGTTTCCGTGCGCTGCTGCGCGCCGCGTGCGGCATCCTGCCATTCGGTGATCATGGCGATGACCGGATGCGCTGTCGTGCGGTCGAACTCAGTGCTGTGCGCGCCGGTGAGACCCAGCACATTGCGACCGAACTCGATCACCGCCACCTGCATTCCCAGACAGATGCCCAGGTAGGGAATGCCCTTCTCGCGCGCGAAGCGCACGGCCTGGATCTTGCCTTCGATGCCGCGCTCGCCGAAGCCGCCGGGCACCAGCACTGCGTCCATGCCTTCAAGGCAACCCGTGCCGCGCAACTCCACGTCGGTGGATTCGATGAAGTGCACATTGACCCGCGTGCGCGACTTCAGGCCGCCGTGGACCAGCGCCTCGTTCAGCGAGATGTAGGAGTCGCGCATCTGCACGTACTTGCCCACCATGGCGATGTCGACCACCGCATCGGGATGCGCCTTGGCCTGCACCACCTGCTGCCAGGCGGAAAGATCGGCCGGCGGCACATTCAGACCCAGACGCTTCACCACGATGGCATCCAGGGCCTGCTCATGCAGGAACATGGGTATCTTGTAGATGTCGTCTGCATCGACGGCGCTGATGACCGCGCGCTCTTCCACATTGGTGAACAGCGCGATCTTGCGACGCTGCTCATCGGGAATGGGATCCTTGCAGCGGCACAGCAGGATGTCGGGCTGGATGCCGATGCCGCGCAGCTCCTTCACCGAGTGCTGCGTGGGCTTGGTCTTGATTTCCGAACCACCGACAATCGGCACCAGCGTCAGGTGCATGTAGATGCAGTGATCGCGCCCGAGCTCCACGCCCATCTGGCGTATGGCCTCAAGGAATGGCAGCGACTCGATGTCGCCCACCGTGCCGCCGATTTCCACCATGCATACGTCCGCATCGCCGGCGCCCAGCTTGATGCTGCGCTTGATTTCATCCGTGATGTGCGGGATCACCTGCACGGTGGCGCCGAGATAGTCACCGCGCCGCTCGCGCGCGATCACGCGCTCGTAGATGCGCCCGGTGGTGAAATTGCTGTGCCGGCCGGTGGTCGTACGCACGAAGCGTTCGTAGTGCCCCAGATCGAGGTCGGATTCGGTGCCGTCGGCAGTGACGAACACCTCCCCGTGCTGAAAAGGACTCATGGTGCCCGGATCCACATTGATGTAGGGATCGAGCTTGACCATCGAGATCTTCAGGCCGCGCGCCTCGAGAATGGCGCCCAGCGAAGCCGCAGCGATGCCCTTCCCCAATGAGGAAACGACGCCACCGGTGACGAATACGAAACGAGTCATGGGGATTGCACCGCCGGGTTGAGAGTGCACCGCAAGCCGAGACGGCTGACGATGACGACGGGCCGACAGACTAGCAAATCAGACCCGCATCTGCCACACGATCCGGCCCCGTCGGGAGGTATTCGGGTGGCTGCGGATGCTTTCGTGCAGCCACAGGTCGCCCACCGCCAGCAATTCTTCCAGGCCGCCGCGCACGGCGCTGAGCAATGGCAGGCGCTCGCGCTCCCACTGCGGCACCTGCAGCTCCTGCAACAACTTGCGCAGCCGCCTGCCGTGCGACTGCATCGCGCCCGGTGCGGTGCGCACCAGCAGTCTTGCCGGCAGCGCTCCGAGATCCAGATCGCCGTGTGGATCGGACAGCACCGCCAGCTCGCTGCCCTCTGCCAGTGGCAGCACACCGCGCCGCCAGCTCCACAGCTGCTCAACCGGCTGGTCCTGCGCCGCAGCTGCGCCGGTCTGGCAAACCAGCCTGCCGGCATGAACACGCACGGTGAACTGCGGCAGAGTCAGCGCGGGTCGTGCATCGGACCTCAGTCCCAGCATCTGTCGCATCTGGTCCAGGTGCCGTGTTTCGGGACTGCGCAGGCCGAGGTGTCCCAGCCAGGCGCGCAGTACCACATTCACACGCGGCGCGTGCCAGCGGCGCAGCACTGCCATGTCCAGGTCCGCGCCATCGCTGGCGGCGGCGAGATCCTGTGCCGCCTGGCCGGCAAGTACCTTCGCTGCGTTGGCGCAATGTCGCGCGCTGCGCGGGACGGTGCCTGCAAGGCCTGGCCATCTTTGCCGCAACTTCGGCATCACCTCGGCGCGCAGAAAATTGCGATCGAAGCGCAGCTGCTGGTTGGTGGGGTCCTCTACATGCGGCAGCGCCTGCCGCTGCGCGTAGTCCAGCAGAGCGGCCCGCGGCAGGTTGAGGAGCGGACGCAGCAGCTGCCCCTGGCCCAGCGCTGCCGCCTCGGGCATGGCGGCGAGGCCCGCAGGTCCTGCGCCGCGCAACAGGGCCAGCAGCGTTGTCTCGACCTGATCATCGGCATGCTGGGCCAGAAGCAGCAGTTCGCCGGGTCGCATCTGCGAACGCCAGCACCCCAGACGTGCATCGCGTGCAGCCTCCTCGAGGGATTCGCCCCGCCCCAGTTTTACATCCGCATCCAGCACGGTGATCGGAACCCGCCACCGGCGGGCCAGCCCCAGGCAGTGGGCACGGAACTGCGCCGAGGCGGCTTGCAGGTGATGGTCCACATGCACGGCCCGAATCTGGATCTGCCGCGGATGTGCGCGGCGGACACGCAGCATCAGATGCAGCAGTACGGTGGAATCAAGTCCACCGGACCACCCCACGGCACAGCGCATCGGCTGACGTGAGGTTGAGCCGGCCGACAAACGTTGCAATGTGGACCATAGCTGCGCGATTTGCAGCGGGCCGGAATCATCAGCCGCGCGCGGGCACATGGAAGACGGGCGTCAGCCCTTGCCTTCCGAAAACTCCCCGAACGCGGCCAGACGCAGCTGCCGTTCGGACAGCAGCCGGTCCACGCCCAGCTTCTCCAGGGTATCCAGATGCTTCAGCAGCGCAGTCTGCAAACCCTGCGCCATGGTCTCCGGATCGCGATGCGCGCCACCCAGCGGCTCGGGCAGCACTTCATCCACCAGCTTCAGCGAAGCAAGGCGCTCCGCCGTAAGTCCCATCGCGTCCGCCGCTGCTTCTTTCTTGTCCTGGCTCTTCCACAGGATGGAGGCGCAGCCTTCAGGGGAAATCACCGAGTAGACGGCGTATTGCAGCATGAGAAGCCG
Organism: Steroidobacteraceae bacterium; assembly: GCA_035571575.1. Lineage (GTDB taxonomy): Bacteria > Pseudomonadota > Gammaproteobacteria > Steroidobacterales > Steroidobacteraceae > ZC4RG30. The sequence continues at coordinate 4,571 of DATNCK010000318.1, forward strand.
ATCGCAGACGCCGATCGCGAGCGCGCCTCCCGACCCACCCTCGCCGATCACGACACTGATGATCGGCACCTTGAGCGTGGCCATCTCGAACAGGTTGCGCGCGATCGCTTCACTCTGGCCGCGCTCTTCGCTGCTGACGCCGGGATAGGCGCCCGGCGTATCGATCAATGTGATCACCGGCAGCGAGAAGCGCTCGGCCGTGCGCATCAACCGCAGCGCCTTGCGATAACCTTCCGGCTTGGGCATGCCGTAGTTGCGGCGCACGCGCTCCTTGGTGTCGCGCCCCTTCTGCTGGCCGATGATCATCACCGGCCGGTCGTCCAGACGCGCCAGCCCGCCGACGATGGCCAGATCGTCGCCGAACATGCGATCGCCATGCAGCTCGGTGAAATCCGTGCACAGCATCTGGATGTAGTCGAGCGTGTAAGGTCGCCGCGGATGGCGCGCAATCTGCGTGATCTGCCAGGGCGTCAGCGAGGCGAAGATGGTGGTGGTGAGCTGGCGGCTCTTTTTCTGCAGCCGCGCCACTTCCTCGGCGATGTTCACCTTCGAGTCGGAAGTGACATGCCCCAGCTCCTCGATCTTCGCCTCGAGCTCGGCAATGGGCTGTTCGAAATCCAGGAAGCTGACAGCCATCGGCCTTTTCGAGTCCTTGGGGTTTAAGGAAAGCGGAAGGTTAGTGGGACGCAGCCGTGCCATGCAAGCCGGCAGGCGCGTCATAGACCACCTGCAGGCCATCGCGGCCCACCAGCGACTCCAGCTCGTCCATCAGCTGTGGCGTGGGGCGGATGGACCAGTCTGCGCCCAGGGCCAGCAGGCAGCGGGCGGCCTCGCCGCGATAGCGCACCAGCACCTCGCAGGGGCCCGGGCGGGAGCCTGCCAGCGCGGTCTGCAGCCGCGAGATGAACTGCGGCGATTCGCAGCGCTCACGCTCCGGCCAGCGCAGCACCAGCCGCCTGGCCTGCTTCTCCCGCAGTGAATCCAGCAGCGTGATGCGCTTGCCTGCGATGCGCCAGGCATTGCTGAAGTCATCGAAGCGCAGGCTGCCTTCGACCAGCAGCAAGGCATCCCGGACCAGCAGGTCGCGATACAGCTGTGCCTGTTCGTCGAACAGCGTCACCTCCATGCGCGCGGTGCGGTCATCCAGCACGAAGCTGGTGCGGCCATTGCGCTTGCGCAGCTCGTCCACCAGGCCCGCCACCGTCGCCTGGCGCCCGCCATTCCAGCGGGGCGCATCGCCACTGGGCGGCGGCTCGCTGGCAAGGTCGCCGAGCCGCGCCGACACCAGGCGCTGCAGTTCAGACTCGAAACGCTCGATGGGATGACCCGAAAGAAAACGTCCCAGCGTCTCACGCTCGCCGGCCAGACGCATGCGCGCCGGCCATTCAGGCAGCACCGCCACGGCCACCGCTGCAGCCGGCGCGCTGCCGCCAAACAGATCATCCTGTCCGGCAGCCGAAGCGCGCGTGCTCTGCTCACCGCCCTGCACTGCACGGTCGAGCGAGGCCATCAGGGTGGCACGATTGGGGCCCAGGGCATCCATGGCGCCGGCCTTGATCAGCGCTTCGAGCACGCGCCGGTTCACGCGGGTCAGATCGATGCGCCGGCACAGTTCTGCCAGAGTGCTGAAGGGGCCGTTGCGTTCGCGCTCGTCGATCAGCATCTCCACGGCGCCCTGCCCTACGCCGCGCACTGCGCCCAGTCCGTAGCGCAGCTGCCGCGGATCCGCCACCGAGAACTCGTAGCGCGACAGGTTGACGTCCGGTGGCAGCACTTCGAGGCTCACCGCCTTGGGGTCGGCGAAGTCCACCTGACCTGCGGCACCGATCTTCATCTGGCTGCACTCGTAGAGCAGCGAGGCAACCTTGTCGGTGTCGTCGATGTCCGCCGACATCACCGCGGCCATGAATGCCGCGGGGAAATGCTGCTTCAGCCACGCCGTCTGGTACGTGAGCACGGCATAGGCAGCCGAGTGCGACTTGTTGAAGCCGTAGCCGGCGAACTTCTCGATCAGGTCGAAGATGCGACCCGCCTCGCCGGCATCGACGCTGTTCTTCACGGCACCGTCGACGAACACGCTGCGCTGCTTGGCCATCTCCTCGGGCTTCTTCTTGCCCATCGCGCGACGCAACAGGTCGGCGCCACCCAGCGTGTAGCCAGACAGCACCTGCGCAATCTGCATCACCTGTTCCTGGTACAGGATGACGCCGTAGGTCGGCTCCAGCACCGTCTTCAGCGAGGGATGCAGGTAGTTGATCGCCGTGCCAGCGGGGCTGTGCTTGCGGTCGATGAAGTCCTGCACCATGCCCGACTCCAGCGGACCAGGCCGGAACAGCGCCACCAGTGCCACTACGTCCTCAAAGCGATCGGGCTTCAGCCGGCGGATGAGATCCTTCATGCCGCGAGATTCGAGCTGGAAAATGGCCGTGGTCTGACCCGTCTTCAGCAGGTCGTAGGTGGCCTTGTCTTCCATGGGCAGCAGCGCCATGTCCAGCGGCTTGCCCGCCATCTCCGGCAGCGCGTTGATGATCTTCACCGCGCGATCGATGATGGTGAGCGTACGCAGGCCAAGGAAGTCGAACTTCACCAGCCCCGCAGCCTCGACGTCGTCCTTGTCAAGCTGCGTGACCACGGCATCGCCCGGTGCTTCGCAGAACAGCGGCGTGAAATCCGTGAGCACCGAGGGCGCGATCACCACGCCTCCCGCATGCTTGCCGGCATTTCGCGTCAGGCCCTCCAGCTTCATCGCCAGCTCGAGCAGCAGTCGCACTTCCTCGTCATCGCGGTTCAGGCGCGCCAGTTCCGGTTCCTTCTCGAGCGCCTTCTCGAGGGTGATCTCCAGCTCGTTGGGAATGAGCTTGGCGATCTTGTCGACGAAACCGAAGGGATGTCCCAGTACACGGCCCACATCGCGCACCACGGCCTTGGCCGCCATGGTGCCGTAGGTGATGATCTGCGAAACACGCTCGCGGCCGTAGCGCTCGGCCACGTAGGCGATGACCCGATCGCGGCCATCCATGCAGAAGTCGACGTCGAAGTCGGGCATGGAAACGCGTTCGGGATTCAGGAAGCGTTCGAACAGCAGGTCGTGCTCGAGCGGATCCAGGTCGGTGATGCGCAGCGCCCAGGCCACCACCGAACCGGCGCCGGAACCACGACCTGGCCCGACGGGCACACCGTTCTCGCGCGCCCAGCGGATGAAGTCGGCCACGATGAGGAAGTAACCGGCGAAACCCATCGTGCAGATGACGTCCAGTTCGCGCGCGAGACGCGCGGCGTAGTTCTCGGGCAAGGCCGTCGCCACACCACCAGCCTTTTCCGTCATGCGTGCCGTCAGGCCCGCCGCAGCTTCCTTGCGAATATGATCCTCGGCGCTGCTGCCGTCCGGCACGGGAAACACCGGCAGGCGACTGCTGCCCAGCTTCAGCGGCAGGCTGCAGCGCCGTGCGATCTCGACGCTGTTGGTCAGGGCTTCGGGGATGTCAGCGAAGAGTTCAGCCATCTCGGCCGGACTGCGCAGATACTGCTCGCGGGTATAGCGCCGCTTGCGCGACGGGTCCGCCAGCAGCGCCCGCTCGCGTATGCACACACGCGCCTCGTGCGAGTCATAGTCCTCGGCCTTCAGGAAGCGCACATCGTTGGTGGCCACTACGGCAACGCCTGCATCGGCAGCCAGGCCCAGGGCGGCGGCGACATAGTCGGAGTCGGTGCTGCGCCCTACTCGCTGCAGCTCGATGTAGTAGCGATCACCGAACAACCCCTGCCAGTACTGCAACTGCCGCCGCGCCTGCGCGGGACGACCGGTGAGCAGCGCACGACCGACATCACCCTCCCATCCTCCCGACAGTGCGATCAGGCCATCGAGGGCTTCCGGCATCAGCCAGCTGCGCTCGATCAATGGCGTGGCCTGACGCTCGCCTTCCAGGTAGGCGCGCGACACCAGCCGCGACAGGTTCAGATAACCCGGCTCGTTCTGGCACAACAGCGTCAGCCGGCTGGGAGCTTCGCGCTCACCGGCCTCGCGCAGCCACAGATCGACGCCAATCACCGGCTTGATGCCGGCGGCCAAAGCGGCACGATAGAACTTCACCAGTGCGAACAAATTGCACTCGTCGCTGACTCCAACCGCACCCATACCCG
>DATNCK010000319.1:0-11376 GCA_035571575.1 Steroidobacteraceae bacterium
CATTGGCCTATTTTCGGGCCACGCGGCGTAATGCCTCAATCGGACTACACGGATTCGGGGAAAAACCGAGCGATGCAGTTCACGATTATGCGGTGCGCTACGCAGCCCAATAAGACAGCAGTGGTAGATTGATCCTCATGCGAATTTTCCCCCTCCTCGCCCTGTGCCTGGTCGCGACCGGCATTGCCGGTTGCAACGCCGAAGATGCGGCGACGCCAGAGCCGGCCGGCGTGGGTACGGGTACGGGGACCGGGACGGGAGGCGCCACGACAGCCCAGCTGGCCATTACCTCTGCGCTTCAGCTTCCCACCGGCACCGTTGGTGTGGGCTATAACACTACGCTGTCCGCCACAGGTGGAACCGCACCATACGGCTGGCGCGTCGTGGCGGGCTCGCTGCCCTCGGGTCTCAGCCTCAACCAGACCACCGGCGTGATCTCGGGCACCCCGACGAGCGCGATAAGCGCCAACCTCACGATTGCCGTTTCCGACACCAATGCCGCCAGCACCAGCGGAGCCTTTACCGTGCAGGTGCTGCCTGCTGGCCTCGCCATCAGCTCTGCGCTGCAAATGCCCAATGGCACGGTAGGTAGCCCCTACAGCACGACGCTGGCTGCCAGCGGGGGCACGCAGCCATTCACGTGGCAGGTCACTGCGGGCGCACTGCCAAGTGGTCTTGCCCTGAATGCGACTACAGGTGTCATCGCGGGGACGCCCACAGCTTCCGGCACAGCCAGTCCGACGATTACCGTGACGGATGCTGCCGGGATCACAGCGAGCGCGGGACTTGCAGTGCAGGTCTTTCCCGCAGGCCTTGTCATTACCAGTGGCGCACAACTGCCCAATGGTGTGGTGGGCACTGCGTACACCACGACCCTGGCCGCCAGTGGTGGAACCCTGCCGTACCGGTGGCAGGTAACCGCCGGCACGTTGCCTTCTGGTCTGAGTCTGGGCGCGGCGACTGGCATCATCTCCGGCACACCCACTTCGGCAAGCTCGGCTAATCCCACGATCACCGTGACAGATGCTGCTTCTGTCGTCACCAGCATGGCGTTTTCGTTGCGCACGCTGCCGACGCCAGTGGTGATCAACACGGCTGCCCAGCTTCCCAATGGGACGATCGGCGTGGGCTACAGCGTGACGCTGGCGGCAAGCGGCGGTACAACGCCCTATACATGGAGAGTGGTTTCCGGCTCGCTGCCCGCCGGCCTCAGCCTGAGCCAGAGCACGGGCGTCATCTCCGGTACACCGACTACAGCGATCAACGCCAGCGTGGGGATCAGCGCGACGGATGCGAGTTCCGCCAGTACCGGCGCGACTTTCGCGCTGCGCGTCATTCCGGCGCCGCTGGTAGTCACCACTGCCGCGCAGCTGCCGAATGGAACGGTGGCCATCCCCTACAGCACGACCCTCGCCGCCACGGGTGGCACCACGCCTTATCGCTGGACAGTGACTGCCGGCTCGCTGCCCGCCGGCCTTACGCTCAACCAGAACACGGGCGTCATTTCCGGCATCCCGCTCAGTGCCGTCACTTCCACCCCCACGATCACCGTCACGGACGCGAATGCCACAACCGCCAGTGCGGGTTTCTCGCTGAGAACCGTAGCGGCCGGTCTGGTCATCTCCACGGGCCTGCAACTCGCCAGCGGCACGGTGGGCGTTGCCTACAGCACGACGCTGGCGGCGACTGGCGGTACGACTCCGTTCACGTGGGCTGTGACCGCGGGCGCGCTGCCCGCCGGCCTGTCACTGAATGCAACTACGGGCGTCATTTCGGGAACGCCCACTGCGGCGGTGAATGCGACACCGACGATCACCGTGACGGATGCGAGCGCGGCGAGCATCAGTGCAGCGTTCTCGCTGCGGGTGACGGCACCGTCTCTGGGCATCACCAGTTCGACGCAGCTTCCCAATGGGACGGTGAACACGGCTTACAGCAGGACACTGGCAGCCAGCGGCGGCACGCCGCCGTACAGCTGGCAAGTGACTGCGGGTTCGCTGCCCACCGGCCTCACATTGAACGGCAGCACGGGTGTGATCTCGGGCACGCCCACCGCCGCGACCACGACCTCGCCGGTCATCACCGTGACGGATGCTGGCGCGGCGAGCGCAGCTGCAACTTTCGCGCTGACTATCGACCCTGCAGCCGGCAGCAGTGGCTGGACGCTGGTGTGGAGCGATGAGTTTGACGGCACCACGCTGGATGGCTCCAAGTGGCTCAATCCCACCAACGACAACTCCTGCGGTGCGCTGGTGAAGAGCACGTTCATGGGCGACGACGCCTACCTGGACGGCAACGGCCACCTGGTGCTGCGTGCGCAATCCCGCGCCAGCGGTGGCTGCGGCACCAACCACGTCACCGCAGGCCAGGTCTCCACCAAGGGCCGCTTCTCGCAGGCCTACGGTCGGTTTGAGTTCCGCGCCCAGTTGCCGACCGGCGGCAGCGGCAGCTGGCCGGCCCTGTGGATGTATCCGATCGGCAATACCTGGCCGCCGGAGATCGACCTGCTGGAGATGCAGGCTGACTCGAACACGGCCTTCATGTCCTACCACTGGGGTACGGAAGCCACGCACCAGCACAACTTCGAGTACACCACCATCCCCGGCCTATCCGTCGGCTACCACACCTTCGCGGTGGAATGGGAGCCGGGGGTCATCCGATGGTTCATCGACGGGGTTTCCGTTCGTTCCAACTTCACCGGCCCCGACGTCACCAGCATCCCCATGGGCCTGATCATGGGCATGCAGATCGGTGACTGGACCGGCGCCGCCTTCAATCCGACTCTGCCCCTGTACCTGACCATCGACTACGTGCGCGTGTACACGCGGTAGCAGCACCGCATTACATATTTCCGTCGTTGTTCTGAGACGTTCTTCGCTGGCGACACCTTGCCGCGATTTCCCCGACACGCGTTAATCATCTAGAGCAAAGGCAAACCCGCCGCGAGGCGGGGGCGCAAAGCCTCCGGTCTGACGGTCTCTACTGAAGATTTCAGATAGCGGGGTTGCCGACGAGCAGATGGCCGTCGTCAATTTCCTGCTGTTGCAAATTGCCAGTGCCGTTTTCCCGGAGTAGCCGCGGCAACACTTCCGGAGATGCGACATGATGGGATCGGGCTGGCAGAAAATCTTCATCGCCATGACGTCGGCAGTTGTGCTGGTGGCGACGATTCAGCCTGCCGATGCCGCTCGGCGCAACCCTCGCAATACCACGACCAACACCGCGCCCACGATTAGCGGCACCCCGTCGACTTCCGTCGTGGCCGGCATGACCTACACCTTCGCGCCGAGCGCATCCGATGCGCAGAACAATCCGCTGACCTTCAGCATCAAGAACAAGCCGGCTTGGGCTGCTTTCAGCTCGTCCAGCGGTGCGCTGTCTGGCAGCCCTTCCAGCAGCCAGGCGGGCACGTATTCGAACATCGTGATCAGCGTCTCGGATGGTTCACTCAGTTCGTCATTGCCGGCCTTTGGCATTACCGTGACCGCGCCCGCCACGACAACGACTTCTTCTACACAGTCCGCCACGGCGCCTTCCATTACGACCGGATCATGGCTTGCCAATGGTGTGCTCGGCAGCCCCTACAGCACGACGCTGAAGGCCACGGGTGGCACGACCCCGTATCGCTGGGTGTTGATGATGGGCTCGCTGCCTGCCGGATTGAGTCTGAACTCCTCCACCGGCGTGATCTCCGGCACACCGAGCACCGCCGTCGCCAGCACCTTCTCGGTGGCCGTGACGGATGCAATGTCGAACAATGCCTATGCGAACCTGGCGCTCACCGTCACGGGTACTAGTACATCCGCCCCCGTGCCTGCGCTGCTGTCGGTGACCACCAGCTCGCAGCTTCCAGCCGGCACGGTCAACGCGGCCTACAGCACGACGCTGTCGGCCACGGGCGGGACTCCGCCGTATATCTGGCAGGTGAGCACAGGCGCACTGCCGGCTGGCCTGACACTGAACTCGAGTACCGGTGTCATCTCTGGCACACCCACCAGCAGTGGCAGCGCAAGTCCCGTCATCACCGTGACCGACTCGAGCCTCGGCGCAGCCGTGGCCACCTTTGCCCTCACCATCAACGCCGCTGACACCACTGGCTGGACGCTGGTGTGGAGCGATGAGTTCGACGGCACGGCGCTGGATGGTTCCAAGTGGCTCAACCCCACCAACGACAACTCCTGCGGTGCGCTGGTGAAGAGCACGTTCATGGGGGATGACGCCTATCTGGACGGCAACGGACACCTGGTGCTGCGTGCGCAATCCCGCGCCAGCGGTGGCTGCGGCACCAACCACGTCACGGCAGGCCAGGTCTCCACCAAGGGCCGCTTCGCCCAGGCCTACGGCAGGTTCGAGTTCCGCGCCCAGATGCCGGCTGGCGGCAGCGGCAGCTGGCCGGCCCTGTGGATGTATCCGATCGGCAATACTTGGCCGCCGGAGATCGACATGGTGGAGATGCAGGCCGACTCGAACACGCCCTTCATGTCGTACCACTGGGGCACGGAAGCCACGCACCAGCACAACTTCGAGTACACCACCATCCCCGGTCTATCCGTCGGCTACCACACCTTCGCGGTGGAATGGGATCCGGGTGCCATCAGCTGGTACATCGATGGGGTGGCCGTGCGCTCCAGCTTCCTGGGCCCCGACGTCACCAGCATCCCCATGGGCATCATCATGGGCATGCAGATCGGAGACTGGAGCGGTGCGGCCATCAGCCCCGTCCTTCCCAAGTATCTGATCGTCGACTACGTGCGCGTTTACAAACGCCAGTAGGCCTTCCAGTGCTGCTCCCGGGGCCTGCTGACGCATGGCCCCGGGGTTGGCGGGAGAACCTCCGGAAGGCTCTCCCTGACGCCTCCAAAAAATGTGAGCGCTTCGGTATCTGGAACGCACCTGGGTCTGGAACATGCTAAAACAGCTGCCAGAACAGGGAGTAAGGCGTTTCCATGAAGGCTTTCGTTACCGGCGTCAACGGTTACATTGGCGCCGTGCTGGCCCCCTATCTGATGGCCCGGGGCATCTCCGTGGTCGGACTGGATACCGGCTATTACCGCGATGGCTGGCTTTACAGCGATGACAGCCGCCTGCCCACCTCACCCATCACCATCAACAAGGACCTGCGCCGGATCGATGAGTCCGATCTCGCCGGCTGCGACGCCGTCGCGCATCTGGCGGAACTCTCCAACGATCCTCTGGGGCAGAACAATCCGCAGGTCACTCACGACATCAACCACAAGGGTTCGGTGCGGCTGGCCGAACTGGCCCACAAGGTCGGCATCCAGCGCTTCGTCTACACCTCCTCGTGCAGCGTCTATGGCGCTGGCACGGGAGACTTCGTCGATGAGACCTCCGCGCCCAATCCCCAGACGGCCTATGCGCAGTGCAAGGTGCTGGTCGAGCGCGATGTGGGCGCCATGGCCTCGGACACTTTCTGCCCCGTCTTCCTGCGCAATGCCACGGCCTACGGCCCTTCGCCGCGCATGCGCTTCGATATAGTCATCAACGACCTTTCAGCGCTGGCCTGGACGACCAGGCGCATTGCCATGACCAGTGATGGCAGCCCGTGGCGGCCTGTGGTGCACATCGAGGATATCTGCGAAGCCATCTACCGCTCGCTGATTGCGCCGGCCGATGCCGTGCGCGGCAAGATCTTCAACGTAGGTCAGAACTCCGACAACTACCGCGTTCGTGAGATCGCACAGATCATCGCCGATGAGTTCCCTGGCTGCACGGTGACTACCGGGCCGGCGTCCGGCGACAACCGCAGCTATCGTGTGAACTTCGATCGCATCCATCGCGAACTGCCGGGCTTTCGTTGCCACTTCACGGCACGGGATGGGGCGCGGCAGCTGCACGATATATTCAAGCGCATTGCCATGTCGCCCGACACCTACCAGTTCCGCGCTTTCACGCGCCTCAAGCAGCTGAAATACCTCGAAGCCACGCAGCAGGTCGACGGAGAGTTCTTCTGGCGCACGGCCCCGCAGGGAGCAGCCAAGTGAAGGTGGTGCTGTTCTGCGGCGGACTGGGCACGCGGCTGCGCGAACATTCCGACACCGTTCCCAAGCCGCTGGTGAACGTGGGCTACCAGCCGCTGCTGTGGCACCTCATGCGCTACTACGCGCACTTCGGCCACCACGAGTTCATCCTGTGCCTGGGCTACCGTGGCGACATGATCCGCGAGTATTTCCTGAAATACCGCGATGAGATGTATTCGAACTTCACGCTGGACTGCGGAACCGGCGCCGTGGAGATCCACGAATCGAAGCGGGCCAGCTGGAAGATCACCTTCGTCGACACCGGCCTGCACAGCAACATCGGCCAGCGCCTGCTGCGCGCCCGCCCCTATCTGGGGGACGATGAGATTTTCCTTGCCAACTATGCGGATGGCCTGTCGGACATTCCGCTGGATCGGCAGATCGAGGAATTCCATCGCTCCAAGGCTCTGGCGAGCTTCGCCGCGGTGCGCAGCTCGCAGAGCTTCCATGCCGTGCAGTTCGACCAGACCGGGCTGGTGTCGAGCATGGGCGCCATGGAGAACCAGGCGCTGTGGATCAATGGCGGATTCTTCATCCTGAACCGCGCCGTCTTCGATCACATCAATGAAGGCGACGAACTGGTCGAGCAGCCGTTCAACCGCCTGATCGACAAGCGTGCACTGGTGACCTTCCGCTGGGACGGCTTCTGGAAGTGCATGGATACCTTCAAGGACAAGATCACCTTCGACCGCATGGAGGCGCGCGGTGACTGTCCGTGGAAGATCTGGAAGCCCGGCCCCGGACCGGAAGCGTGAAAGCGCTGGGCCTGCAGGGGGCGCGCGATGATCTGCACGTCCTGTGCGTGGGCGCCCACTGCGATGATATCGAGATTGGCTGCGCCGGCGCGCTGCTGAAACTGCAGCAGGACCACCCCGGGCTTACCTGCGACTGGGTGGTGCTGACCGGCAACGCCGATCGGCAGGCCGAAACGCAGATGGCGATGCGATCGCTGCTGAAGCCTGCGGCCCGCGGCAGACTGCTGTTCGGCGGATTCCCCGATGCCAGCCTGCCGGCCAGTTACGCGGGGCTGAAGGACTTCTTCAAGGGTCTGCAGAAACTGCGCAGGCCCGACCTGGTGTTCTGCCATGAGCGCCATGACGCGCACCAGGATCATCGCATCGTCAATGAAATGACCTGGGGCGCCTTTCGCGATCACATCATCCTGGAATACGAGATTCCGAAGTGGGACGGTGGACTGACCACGCCAAATGTCTATGTGCCGCTCAGCGCGGCGCAGATGCGCCGCAAGGTCTCGACGCTGATGAAGGCCTTCGGCAGCCAGCGCTCGCGCGACTGGTTCGCGCCGCAGACATTCGAGGCCTTGATGCGGCTGCGGGGCGTGGAATCCAGGGCGCGCAGCGGCTACGCCGAAGGATTCTTCGCGCGCAAGCTGACGCTGTTCGGCAGCTGATTCGCCACGTATTCGCCGATGGCAAGACTGCTGGTGAGTCCTGGTGACTCGATACCCAGCAGATTGATCAATGCCGGGCAGCCATGAGTCTCGGCGCCTTCGATCAGGAAATCCGCCGGCTTCATTTCAGGCCCGACCAGTTTCGGTCGCACGCCCGCATAGTCCGGCTGCAATGCTCCCTCGGCCAGATCGGGCCAGTACCTGCGGATCGAGGCGTAGAACTCGTCGACCTGCCGGGGCTCCACGTTGTATTCGGGGCTGGGCACCCACTGCACATTCGGTCCGAAGCGGATGGCGCCGTTCAGATCGAGCGTGGCATGTATGCCGAGCCCGGCATCATCCGGCATGGGATACACCAGATGCCGGAACGGCTTTGAACCGATGAGCGAGAAGTAATTGCCCTTGGCGTACCAGGCCTGACGCAGAAGGCCTGCTGGATAGCCTTCGAACCGGCGCAGCAGGTCGATGGCATCAAGGCCAGCGGAATTGATCACCAGCGCGGCCTCGATCGTGAGGGAATCCCCGCCGCTTCGGCATGCCAGCCTTGCGGCCCTCGCGCCGAAGCGCACGGAGTCCACGGTGGTGCGATAGGCAAGACTGCCGCCGGCAGATTCGATGTCGCCGATGAGCGCGTGCGCCAGCTCGTGCACGTCCACGATTCCCGTGGACGGGGACCACAGCGCGCTGACACAGCGCACCGCAGGCTCGTATTCGCGCGCGGCGGCAACACCGAGGAGCTGGAGATCGGTGACCCCATTTTGCAGCGCCTGGCGATGCAGCGCCTCGAGTTGAAGTTGCTGCCCCTGCTGCGCGACGATCAACTTGCCGCACCGGCGGTAGGCAATGCCCTTTTGTTGGACATAGTCGTACAGCAGCGCGCGACCCCGAACGCACAGCCTGGCCTTGAGGCTGCCGTCCGGATAATAGATACCGGAATGGATGACGCCGGAGTTGCGCGAACTGGTTTCCTGCGCGGGCAGCGCGTGGCGCTCGAGCACCAGCACGGAGCGACCGTGGAGGGCCAGGCTCCGGGCCACCGCAAGCCCAACGACCCCGGCGCCGATCACGACTGCGTCAAAGAGTTCGTCCATGCCTGCCTGCTAAAGTAGGGCGCCCGCTCTTGCCAAGACACCAAGGATTAGACCGCATGTCGGCAGCTCAGATGAACCTCCGGTGCCGCGCCTGTGACGCACAGCTCAGCCATACCTTCGTGGATCTCGGCACCGCGCCACTGTGCCAGAGACATGTCACGCCGGCACGCTTCAGCCACGCGGAGGCCACTTATCCGCAGCATGTGTACGTTTGCACGCAGTGCTTCCTCGTGCAGCTGCCCATGTACGTGGCCCGTGAGGAGATCTTCGATGCGGAGTATGGCTACTTCAGCAGCTTCAGCAGCAGCTGGCTCAAGCATGCCGAGGACTACGTCGCCACGGTCGTACCCAGGTTTGGACTGGGCGCGTCCAGCAGCGTGGTGGAGATCGCCAGCAATGATGGCTACCTGCTGCAGTATTTCAAGCAGCGCGGTGTGCCCTGCCTCGGCGTGGAACCCACCGCGAATACCGCCGCGGCCGCTGCGGCCAAGGGCATCCCGACACTGGTGCAGTTCTTCGGTGTGGAGACAGCCAGGACACTGCGCACCGAGCGCGGACCGGCAGACCTGATACTGGGCAACAATGTCCTGGCCCATGTGCCCGACATCAACGACCTAGTGGCTGGAATGAAAGCGCTGCTCGGCGAGCGCGGTGTGGTGACGATGGAGTTTCCGGTGCTCTCGAAGCTGATCGAGAACAACTACTTCGACACCATCTATCACGAGCACTTCAGCTACCTTTCTTTCACCACTGTCCGCGGCATCTTCGCAAAGCATGGCCTCGTGCTGTTCGATGTGGAGGATCTTGCCACGCACGGCGGCTCCATCCGCATTTACGGACGGCATGCCGAAGATTCCTCCAAGCCCGAACTGGAAAGCGTGCAGAAGGTGCTGGCGCGCGAGAAGGCCTATGGCCATTTCGACCTGGCCTACTACGACCGCTTCTCGGAACGCGTGAAGGAATCCAAGCGCCGGATCCTGGATTTCCTGATATCTGCCAGACGCGCCGGCAAGACCGTGGCGGCGTACGGCGCTCCGGGCAAGGGCAATACATTGCTCAACTACTGCGGCATCCGCACCGACTTCATCGACTACACCGTCGACCGCAGCCCGCACAAGCAGGGCAACTTCCTTCCAGGCAGCCGCATTCCCATCCTCGATCCCGCAATGATCGACAAGACGCGGCCTGACTATCTGTTCATCCTCGTCTGGAACCTCAAGGATGAGGTGATGACCCAGATGCAGCACATACGCAAATGGGGCGGCAAGTTCGTGGTGCCTCTGCCGGAAGTGCAGGTGCTGGAATGAAAATGGCCGCAGTGATCGGGCTGGCCCTGCTGGTGGCCGTATTCGGGACGCTGGCCTTCCTGCGCCTGCGCCAGCAGCCGCGCTTTCCCAACATGGGGCAGGCGCTGTCTGCGGCGGACTACGCGGCGCTGGCTGCAAAGCCGGGCTGGCAGGCGCAGCAGATAAAGGTGGCTCCCGGCATTGAATTGCGCGGACTGGTGCGCGAACCGGCCGCGCCCGCCGGCCCGTGGGTGATGTTTTTCAGCGGCAACAGTCCGAATGTGCTGCGGGATGGTCAGCAATTCCTCGACGCGCTCTGCGCGGAGCGCGGCTGGGGTGGCATCGTACTGGCCTATCGCGGCTACGATTCAAGCGGCGGAACCCCGGATTCGAAGACACTGATCGATGACGGATTCAAGGCCTACCGGGCGCTGCTGGCTGACAGGAAAGTACCCTCGCGCGCGGTTCACCTGGTCGGCTTTTCCATGGGCACCAGCATGGCGGCCGGCGTCGCGGCGCAGGCATCGGCACAGCCGCCCGGATCGCTGACACTGCTCGCACCCATGACGCTGCTGTATCACGGCGATCGCCTGCAGCTGCGCCTGCATCGCTATGAAACGCTGAAGTGGCTGCCGCAGATCGCAAATCCGGTGCTGGTGATCCACGGCGTGAAGGACACCACGCTACCCGTCGGGAATGGACGTATCGTGGCTGAGGCTCTCGGCTCACGCGCCACGTTGCTGGAGTTGCCCGATGTCGGGCATCTGGAACTGCCGCAGACACCGGCCGCACTGGATGCGATCCGCGGCTTCATCGTCGCGCATCCCTAGTACGCGCGACGGTTAGTACGCGCGACGGTCGCCCTTGAGCACCTGCGCTGCCGTTTTCAGGATGATCTGCAGATCGAGCAGCGGACTCCACTGCCGCAGGTAATCCAGGTCGTAGTTGACGCGCGCCTGCATCTGCGCCAGCTCCGCGGTCTCGCCACGGCAGCCATTGACCTGCGCCAGCCCGGTAATGCCGGGCAGCACCTTGTGGCGCATCATGTAGCCCTTGATCAATGCCCGGTACATTTCGTTGTGGGCCACTGCATGCGGGCGCGGGCCCACCAGGCTCATTCTTCCCTGCAGCACATTGATCAGCTGCGGCAGTTCATCCAGTGAGGTCTTGCGCAGGAAGCGACCCAGCGGGGTGACGCGCGGATCATCCTTCTGTGCCTGCGCCACGTGCTTGCCGTCTTCGGCAACGTACATGCTGCGGAACTTGTAGACGACGATTTCCTTGCCATCGAGGCCATATCGCCGCTGCTTGAAGATGGCCGGGCCGCGCGAGGTCAGCCGGATTCCGGCGGCGATCAGCAGCATCACCGGCATCAGGGGCAGCAGGATGCACAAGGTGAAGAACACATCCGAAAGGCGCTTGAGCACTCCGCGGAAGCCGAAGAAGGGTGTCTCGCACATGGCGATGATGGGCACGCCGCCGATATCGCCGGAACGCGCCTGGATCAGATCGAAGACGTAGACGTCAGGCACGTAATAGATGGACATCGT
>DATNCK010000320.1:0-6243 GCA_035571575.1 Steroidobacteraceae bacterium
CACATAGTCAAAGTGAACGGAGTGACTCACGAGGTCAATGTGGATCCCTCCACGCCGTTGCTGTTTGTGCTGCGCAATGATCTGGATCTGCACGGACCGCGCTTCGGCTGCGGCCTGGGCCAATGCAGCGTATGCAGCGTCATCATCGACGGCAAGGTGGTGCGGTCCTGCATCACGCCGGTGTCTGCGGTGCGCAGCGAAGTCACCACGCTCGAAGGCCTGAGCCAGGACGGCCAGCCGCATCCGCTGCAGCAGGCGTGGATCGAGGAACAGGCCGCGCAGTGCGGCTACTGCCAGAACGGGCAGATCATGACTGCCAAGGCATTGCTCGACCGCAATCCGAATCCCAGCGACGCCGAGATCCGCACGGCCATGGAAGGTGCGCTGTGCCGCTGCATGACGTACTACCGCGTGCAGGCGGCAATCAGGCGCGTGGCGCGCGGTAACCTCGCAGCGCGCGGCGACGACGCGAAGAACCCGGCGTGAACGATCCGCTGCAATTGCCCAAACCTGTTGAGGAGGCGCTGAGCGCGTCGCTGTCGCGGCGCGGCTTCCTCGCGGGTTCGGGCGCACTGGTGATCAGCCTGAGCGTGGCCACTCTGCCGGGCGCGAATGCCGTTGCCGCTGGCGCGTCCGCAGGGCCTTGGCCCGATCCCGACTTCCTGCAGCTGGACACGTGGATCGTCATCCACCCCGACAACACCGCCACCTTCTACGTGGGCAAGACCGATGGCGGTCAGGGCACGGGCACCGCGTTCCGGCAGATGATGTGCGACGAGCTGGACATCGCCTACGACCAGACACAGCTCATCATGGGCAGCACCGACATCACGCCGGACCAGGGTGGATCGGGGGGGTCGGATGCCATCGAGACTGACGGCTGGCCAGCGCGACGCGTCAGCGCCGAGGCTCGTCGCGTGCTGCTGGAACTGGCGAGTCAGCAACTGGGCGCACCGGTGGCGGCGCTGAGCGTGGCCAACGCCACCATCAGTCTCACTGCTGATCCATCGAAGAAGGTCACCTACGCGCAGCTCGTTGGCGGCAAGCGCTTCGACGTGGCACTGACCGGGCGCAACATCAATGCGACCGCGGGCAAGGCAGGCGTGAAGCCGGTGACCGAACTGCGTGTCGTGGGTCAGCCCATCAAGCGCTATGACATTCCCGCGAAGGTGAATGGCACGCTGAAGTGGGCCGTGGACATGAAGCTGCCGGGAATGGTGCACGCACGCAATGTGCGACCCGCATTCGCCGGCGCCACGCTGCAGAGCATCGATGAATCATCAGTGGCGAAGCTGCCCGGTTTCATTCGTGTGGTTTCGCGCGGCAACTACGTTGCCGTGGTCTGCGAGCGCGAGGAACAGGCGATTCGTGCGGCATCGGCACTGAAGGTGGAATGGAAGAAGCCGGCGACGGCGCCCTTCCCCAAGTCGAGTGCATTGTTCGACTACATGCGCAGTGCCAAGCCCACGGCAACTGAAGAGCCGAAAGTCCAGGGCGATCCTGATGCGGCGTTCAAGTCTGCAGCCCAGGTGATCGAGGCCGAGTACAACGTGCCCTTCCAGGGGCACACCGCGATCGGGCCCGCACATGCGCTGGCCGATCCGTCCGATGGGCGCATGACGATCTACTCCAATGACATGAAGGCGTACGGGCTGCGCACCGGCGTCGCGGCCTTCCTCGACATGCCGCGTGAAGCCGTGCGCGTGGTCTACATGGATGGCCCGCAGGTATACGGGCGCACGGCTGCCGATGATGCGGGCTTTGAGGCGGCATTCCTCGCCAAGGAACTCGGCAGGCCGGTGCGCATCCAGTGGACGCGTGCCGAGGAAACTGCGTGGGACACCAAAGGTCCCGCGCATGTG
Organism: Steroidobacteraceae bacterium; assembly: GCA_035571575.1. Lineage (GTDB taxonomy): Bacteria > Pseudomonadota > Gammaproteobacteria > Steroidobacterales > Steroidobacteraceae > ZC4RG30. The sequence continues at coordinate 1,863 of DATNCK010000320.1, forward strand.
TTCAGACTGCGTGGCGGTCTCGATGCGGCCGGCAAGCTGGTGGCGTTGGAATACGATGTGTGCGCCGCGGATCACAATCACCTCTGGTACAACGAACCCGAGACGGTGCTGATCGCGCAGCTGATGGGCAAACGCCCGAAGCAGCCCGCCAAGGGCGGTGCCGAGATACCTACCGCGATGTACGGCATTGCGAACCAGCGCGCCACCGCACGCATCGTCGCGATGCCCGCGATCTGGGAGACGCCGCTGCGCACGGGCAATCTGCGCGACCCCAACGGACCGCAGGTCACTTTTGCGTACGAGTCGTTCATCGATGAACTGGCGGCAAAGGCGAAGGCTGATCCCCTGCAGTTCCGGGTCGATCTCATCGAACGCAGCACCGAAGACAGAGCCTTCCGCAAGGCACGCTCACTTGCCGTCGTTCGCGCCGCCGCAAAGACTTTTGGCTGGGATGCACGGCCGGCGCCGCAACCTCGCGCGGCGGCGCAGCGAGGCAAGGTACTTACCGGGCGAGGCATTTCCTACACCTATCGCAGCAACACCATCGCTGCGGTCATCGCCGAGGTCGAAGTGAACCGCGACACCGGTCGCGTGTGGGCCAAACGCCTGGTGTGCGCGCATGACTGCGGACTCGTGATCAATCCCGATGGACTCAGTCACACCGTCGAATGCGGCATGCTGCACGGCCTGAGCCGCGCGCTGTGGGAAGAAGTGCAGTTCAACGAAGAGAATGTCACCAGCGTCGACTGGTTCTCGCATCCGTCACTGCGGCATTCGGACACACCGGAGAAGATCGACGTGGTGCTGGTCAATGGTGATCCGCAGCCGAATCGGCCGGATCTGGCTCCGTATGGCGCCGGCGAGACCAGCCACAAGCCGGTCATCGCTGCGGTGGCGAATGCGATCTACGATGCGACAGGTGTGCGGATCCGTCAGGCGCCGTTCCGGCCAGATCGTGTGCTGGCGGCCTTGAAGGCTGCGAAAGCCTGACAGCGCTGCTGCCGACGCTGCGACCTCATCTCGGCCGCTACTTTACCCGCCGCACCGAAATCATCTTCTGCTCGCGCTTCACCTCGAAGTGCTTCGACGCATCGAGCAGATCGCTCAGCTTCCCGTAGCCGTAGTTGCGTGAATCGAAGTCCGGCGCTTTCTTCGTGATGATGGTGCCCACGTGGCCCAGATGTGCCCAGCCGGATTCATCCGAAGCATCGTCCACCGCACCACCCACCAGATCGAGGAAGGCGCGGTCGCGATCCAGTTCTGATGCGGCCTTGCGCTGTGGAGCAGCCTGGCCCTCGACCCGCGTGAACACTTCCGTATAGATGAAGCGATCGCAGGCCGCCACGAAAGGCCGCGGCGTCTTCTTCTCACCGAATCCGTAAACGCGCTTGCCGGACTCCTTCAGCCGCGAAGCCAGTCGCGTGAAATCGCTGTCGCTGGAGACAATGCAGAATCCATCGAGGTTGCCCGCGTAGAGCAGATCCATCGCATCGATGATCATCGCGCTGTCGGTGGCGTTCTTGCCCTTGGTGTAGGCGAACTGCTGCATGGGCTGGATGGAGTGCTCCAGCAGCGTCTCTTTCCATTTATCCAGGTTCGGCTTGGTCCAGTCGCCGTAGATGCGGCGCACCGTGGCGCGGCCGAACTTGGCCACCTCGTCGATGAGGCCTTTGACGATGGCGGAGCTGGCGTTGTCGGCATCGATGAGGATGGCGAGCGCGGCACTGGATTCTTCGGGGGTAGCCATGGAGCGAGAGTATCACCTACTCGCTCCATGGCCGGCGTTGACAAAGATTGTTCAATGATTGGGCTAGGCGGCTGCGCTCCGCGCCGGCAGCTTCCACTCGGGCCGCACGTAGTGGCAGGTGTAGCCGTCGGGATAACGCTCCAGGTAATCCTGGTGCTCGGGCTCGGCCTCCCAGAAATCCCCCGCCGGCGCCAGCTCGGTGACCACCTTGCCCGGCCACAGCTTCGAAGCATTCACGTCGTCGATGGTGTCCTCGGCGATATGCCGCTGATCCTCGCTGGTGTAGTAGATGGCCGAGCGATAGCTGCTGCCCCGGTCGTTGCCCTGGCGATTGGGCGTACTGGGATCGTGCACCTGGAAGAAGAACTCCAGCAACGTGCGATAGCTCAGCTTGGCCGGGTCGAAGATGATCTCGATGGCTTCGGCATGCGTGCCGTGATTGCGGTACGTGGCATTCTTCACGTCACCACCCGAATAACCCACGCGTGTGGAGATCACGCCGGGACGCTTGCGGATCAGATCCTGCATGCCCCAGAAACAGCCGCCCGCGAGAATGGCACGCTCGGTCCTGACGTTCGTGTTCATGATGGCTCCTTCACCTGGTCCAGGTATTCACCGTAACCTTCCGCAACCATTTGCTCGCGCGGCACGAAGCGCAGCGACGCCGAGTTGATGCAATAACGCAACCCACCGCGATCACGCGGTCCATCGTTGAACACATGACCCAGGTGACTGTCGCCATGCATCGAACGCACTTCCGTGCGGCGCATGCCGTGGCGTTCGTCGGACAGCTCCTTGACGTGCGCCTTTTCAATCGGCCGCGTGAAGCTGGGCCAGCCGCAACCGGACTCGTATTTATCCGTCGAGGCGAACAGCGGCTCGCCGGAAACAATGTCCACGAAGATGCCCGCCCGCTTTTCGTGCAGCAGCGCGCCGGTTCCGGGACGTTCGGTGCCACTCTGCTGAGTGACGCGGAACTGCTCGGGAGTCAGTGCGGCGATGGCTTCGGGGCGCTTGGAATAGGTGCTCATGGCGAGGCCTCTGGAATCGACGGGGGGGACAGCATGTGTCGGGTCGGCTGGCTCGGATTCAAGTACGCAAAACAGGGTCTCGCCGTTACACCTCCGGCGTGTGTAACGAACCGTCACGCTCGCGCGAAATATACACATGAGCCCCTGGTTCGCCCTCATCGCCGCAGTACCGCTGGCATTCACCACTGGCGTGCGCGCCTCCGAGGCCACCGGTCCGGTGGTCATCGAGCTGTTCACCTCTCAGGGCTGCAACAGCTGTCCACCTGCCGATGCCTTGCTGGGCGAGCTGTCGCGCCGGCCGAATGTGCTGGCGCTGGCGCTGCATGTGACCTACTGGAACGACCTGGGCTGGGCCGATCGCTTTGCACAGCCGCAGTTCGACCAGCGCCAGCGCGGATACGCACAGCAGCTGCGCCTCAAGGCGGTGTATACACCGCAAATGCTGGTGAACGGATCGCGCGATGTGGTGGGCAGCCAGCGCGGCGCCGTGGAACGCGCACTCCATGATGCGAAACGGCCAGCCCTGATCGAGGTGCGGCAACAGGGCGACAATCTGGTGCTGGAGCTGCCGAAGGTGGATGCGCCATGCGACTGCGTACTCACGCTGTTTGGTGTGCAGCCCAATGCGCGCACGCCGGTCGGACGAGGCGAAAATGCCGGCAGAATGCTGGAGGAATTCCAGGTGGCGCGCAGCATGCGCGTGCTCGGCGATTGGAACGGCGAACGCCGGGAATTGCAGGCTCGCGCGGACAAGAGACCAGTGGAGGTCAGCAGCTGGGTCTTGCTGGCCCAGCATAGGTCGACTGGAAGGATAGTCGCCGCCGGTCGGCTCTAGCGGAAGGGTGTTCAGCGCGAAGGTAGCTAAGTGGCATAGCAGTGGGCACCACAAATCGATTGCACTGAGATGGATTCAGCGAGAATGGTCCCATGGCACTCTCCGCAACCATCTACGTCTTCACCATCCGTCTCTCCCACGTCGACCGCAACATCTACGAGACACTTGAGCTGCGGCTCGCCCGCCATCCTTCCGAATCCCCCGAATACCTCATCACCCGCCTGCTCGCCTATTGCCTGGAATTCACCGAAGGCATCGCGTTCTCCAAGGGACTGTCGGATCCGGACGAACCTGCGATTGTCATACGCGACCTGACCGGTGCCTTGAAAGGATGGATCGAGATCGGCGCGCCTGATGCCGCGCGACTGCACAAAGCCGCGAAGGCCGCGAGCTACGTTGCCGTCTACCCGACGCGCGATGTCACACCGTGGCTGGCGCGACTGGCCGGCGAGCGCATCCATCGCGTAGAGCAGATCGCAGTGCAGGTGATCGATGCCGCGCTGATCGCGCAACTGGCCGCGCGACTGGAACGACGGATGGAATTCGACCTGTCAATTACGGAAGGATCGCTGTATCTGTCGCTGGGTGATGAGACCCTCACTGGCGCCGTGCAGCAGGTGGCGCTGCCGCAGTAGTCGAATCGTACTGAACCGGTGCCGTTCCGACGTTGCGGTCCGGGCTCAGCGTCTGCAGATAAGCAATGACATCCTGTCGCGCGCCGGCATCGGCGAGGCTGAAGAACATCTTGGTTCCCGGCACCAGCTTCTG
>DATNCK010000321.1:0-5275 GCA_035571575.1 Steroidobacteraceae bacterium
GTTTGCGTGATTGCGCCTGCTGATTCTGCTGCTTCTCGCGTTCGGCGGCGAGCAGCCGGGCCTTCAGCAGGGACATGGCGCGCGAGCGATTCTTGTGCTGCGATCGTTCGTCCTGGCATTCCACCACCACGCCGGTGGGAATGTGCGTGATGCGGATGGCCGAATCGGTCTTGTTCACATGCTGGCCACCGGCGCCGGAAGCACGGAAGGTGTCGACGCGCAGATCCGCCGGATTGATGTCGATGCTGTCGATTTCATCCAACTCCGGCAGCACGGCGACGGTGCAGGCCGAGGTGTGGATGCGGCCTTGTGCTTCAGTGGCGGGAACGCGCTGCACACGGTGCGTGCCGGATTCGAACTTGAAGGCCGAAAAGGCGCCACGGCCCACCACGCGGCTGATGACCTCTTTGTAACCACCATGTTCGCCGTAGCTCTCGTTGAGTATCTCCACCTGCCAGCCGCGGCCCTCCGCATAGCGTGTGTACATGCGGTGCAGGTCGCCAGCGAAAATGGCGGCCTCATCACCGCCGGTGCCCGCGCGCACTTCCAGGTAGATGTTGCGCTCGTCGCGATCGTCTTTCGGCAGCAACAGCAGGGACAAATCCCGTTCATTTTGCGCCAGCTGCACCTTGAGCCGGGCTTCTTCCTCCTGGCCCATCTGGCGCATGTCCGGATCGGCGTCGTTGGCCAGATCACGCGCCGCGGCGCTTTGCCGTTCCAGGTCCAGATAGTCGCGGAATCCCGACGCCACGGACTCCAGGCGTGCGTATTCCATCGACAGATCCCGAAACTGCTGGGAGCCGCCGGCAAGCGAAGAATCGGCCAGCAGTCGGCCTACTTCTTCGAAGCGGTCGGCAGTCTTTTCCAGTTTCAGGCGGATCGAGGCTTTCATGGGGGAACCGGCTATAGTTGAGTGATGATGCCTCATCAGCCCCACCTTCCGGCAGCCTTGCGCTGCGCCGCACTGGCTGTTCTCGGTTTGCTGCTGGCCGGTTGCGCAACGCCATCGGGCGGCGCGCCTTCTGCGGCTTCCGCCTCCACCAAGAAACCAGCCCAGACGCCTGCGTCCGCTCCGAAAGGAGAGTCGGAGGCCTTGATGGCTGCAGAGAATGCGCTGCGCGCCGGGGACTGCCGTGCTGCTGCAGAAAACTATCTGGCGGCCGCGAAGGCCAGCTCCGATCCGGCCGTGGCCACGCGTGCTTCGGAGCTTGCCATGGGCTGTGACCAGCTTCCGACAGCGAGGGTGGCGACCAGACGCTGGCTCGAACTGGAGCCTTATTCCGGCGATGCCGCGCTGACCTCGGCGGTGGTGGCGCTGAAGCGCTACGACCTGGCTGAAGCCAAGACTGCGCTGACCTCGTGGCGCGATTCGGGTTCGGCCGGCAGCCAGGATCCGCTGCGCTTCGCCGAACTGCTGCAAAAGGAAACGGAAGCCACGGCGGTGTACCGCGTATTTGGCGAGGTGCTGGTGGGTGAGGATCCCACGGCAGAGGTCTTGCTGGCCGAGGCGCGGCTGGCGCTGGCCGCGCAGAACATGCGTGTGGCGCGCGATGCCGCGCAGCGGGCACTGGCGCTGGACAGCAATCTGATGGAGGCGCAGATCATCGTATTGCGCACGCAGTCCGTGGCGGGCGAGCATGACGCGGCGATTGCCGGTGCGCGCGCCATCCGCGATCAGCTCGACGGTGAGGATGTGTTCCTGCTGGCAGACCTGCTGATCGCTGCCGATCGTTACGATGATGCACGCAAGGAGCTGGCGCCGCTGGCGGCCGATGCGGCCACGAAGGTCGGCGCCGAACGCCGGCTCATCGCGCTGGAAATGCAGGAAGGGGATTTCACCGCCGCCGAAGCACGACTGAAGCCGCTGCTGGGCGAACGTGGCACCACGGCGCTGGCGCTGCTCATCATGGCGCAGATGGCCGAGCAGCGTGGCGATGATGCCACCGCCATGCAGAGTTACCGTCTGCTCGCAGACAGCTCGCTGGCCGTGACGGCACGCGCCTCCGCGGCGCGATTGCTGATCAAGCACGGCGATCGCAAGAACGCGCTGGCGCTGCTCGATGAATACGCGGCACAGAATCCCGAGTCGCGCATAGAAATAGGGGCCACGCGCGCGCAGCTGCTGGCCCAGTCCGGTGATCTGGGAGGCGCGCTCGAAGGACTCGATGCCTTGCAGCAGCAGTATCCCGGACATCCGGATCTCGACTATCAGCGCGCCACCGTGCTGGAGACCGGCGGCCGCACCCGTGATGCCGTGGCGGAATTCGAGCGCGCATTGAAGGCGCGTCCTGATGATCCGCAACTGTCCAATGCGCTGGGCTTCACGCTGGCCGATCACAACATGAAGCTGGATCGTGCCGAGACCTTGATCCGCCATGCCATGAATGTGTCGCCGGACAATCCCGCCATCCAGGACAGCCTGGGCTGGGTACTGTTCCGTCGCGGCAAGATGAAGGATGCGCTGCCGGTGTTGCAGCGAGCCTGGCGCAACAGCGGTGACAGCGAAATCGCCGCGCATTACGGCGAAGCGCTGTGGAAGTCGGGCGATCAGGGACAGGCGCGCTATGTGTGGCAGCAGGCCCTGAACGGCAATCCCGCGCATGCCGGCCTGCGTGCGACGATGACCCGGCTGACGGGCGAGGACGCCGCGGAAAAATAGCCGCGGAGAAAAAAGCGAAAGCGGTGCGCAGACTCATTCAATGCTTCCGGCCGCTGGTCGCGGCCGCCGGGGTGCTGCTGGCATCGTGTGCGGTGACGCCGCCGGCGAGCATTGCCGAACTCACAGCCTCCGAGCAGCAGACAGTATTGCGCGAGCTGTCTGGCTACTCGCTCGACGGCCGTGTTGCCGTGCGTGCCGGCGAAGAAGGCTGGCAGGCCACGGTGCGCTGGCAGCAGCGCGGCGATGTTTCCGAAGTTCGTCTCAGCGGGCCCTTTGGCGCCGGCGCCGTGCGGCTGAGATTGCAACGCGACGAACTGCAGGTGACGGATTCCCGCGGCCACAAGCTGCAGGGCGAGCAGGCAAACGATGCCCTGCGCCAGCAGCTGGGCTTTGTACCGCCACTGACCTCGCTGCGCTACTGGCTGGTGGGCCTGCCTGATCCCGCCCTGCAATCGGGCGAGTCGGTGGGTGCAGGCGGCACAGCAGCGGCGGAGTTCGATCAGCAGGACTGGCATCTGCGCTACGAGGATTTTCGTGGCGAGAAGACCGCCCGTGGCAATGTGCTTGCGCCGCGCAAACTGACCGCGACACGCGAGGCGATTCGTCTGCGCCTGGTCGTCGATCGCTGGCGGCTGCTGCCGGGAAGATGAACGTGCGCTATCTGGCGCCGGCGAAGCTGAATCTGTTTCTGCACATCACGGGTCGCCGCAGTGATGGCTACCATGACCTGGAAACGGTGTTCCAGCTCGTCGATCTCTGCGATGAGTTGGATATAGAGGTGCGCGATGATGGGCGCATCATGCGCGAACCGCCGCCGAGCGACGCGCAGCTGGCCGCACTGCCTGATGCCGATGACCTGACTGTGCGCGCTGCGCGATTGCTGCAGCAGGCAGGTGATGTGCGCAGCGGTGCCAGCATTCACGTCAGCAAGCGGATCCCGGCGGGCGGTGGGCTGGGTGGCGGCAGTTCGGATGCCGCGGCGGTGCTGCTGGCGCTCAATTCCTTGTGGAAGTTGCACTGGTCGCGCGAGCGGCTGGCCGCGCTGGCTTTGCAGCTCGGTGCGGATGTGCCTGTTTTCGTGCAGGGGCGCAATGCATTCGCGCGCGGCCGGGGAGAGCAGTTGACGCCGGTGGATCTGCCACCGCGCTGGTTCGTCATCGCGGATCCCGGCGTGCCGGTATCGACGCGTGAAATCTTCTCGGCGCCCGAATTGACCCGGAATACGCCGCCGCTGACAATCGCATCCACACCGCCGGATGGAGGCCACAACGACTGTGAGCCTGTGGTGCGCGCGCGCAATCCAGCAGTGGCGCGCGTGCTCGATCTGCTCGCACCTCATGGTGGAAGATTGACGGGCACGGGTGGCTGCGTGTTCGCAAGCCGCGACTCGCGGCAGGCAGCAGAAGATCTCGCGCAACAGCTGTCCTCGCAGGTGCGGGTGTTCGTTGCGCGCGGATTGCGGCAATCACCGCTGTGAATGCATTAAAATCATGTGGAGAGTTGGGGTGTCGCCAAGTGGTAAGGCAGCGGGTTTTGATCCCGCCATTCGGAGGTTCGAATCCTTCCACCCCAGCCATTTGTCTATCACTCTGTCAGTCCATTGACAGTTTTGTCGCGCGCGCGCAGGGCGCAAATGTTATGCGCTAACAATTTCTGTCGAGCGCGGGTGCGGGCGGCAATCGGTCCCTGCTACAGCGATTACGATTCCGTCATTTTTTGTTGCGCTTTGTCTACGCAACTTGCACGAGCGCAACATTCAAGACAATACTCGCCCCCGCAATGAGCCCGGCAAGCGCAGATGGACTGTGCTTGTCGAATTGCAATCAACAGTAGGGGGACTACTAGTGTCTATTAATGAGTCTGAAAAGGGACAGGGTCTGGTGCGCGCGGCCGTCGCCGCGGTACTGGGTTCAATCGCATTTGCTGCAACCATGCCGGTGCATGCCGCTGACGCCTCTGCGGGCGCCAAGTCGGATGAGCTGGAAGAGGTACAGGTCACGGGCACGCGCATCAAGCGCGCTACGGACTTCGACACCGCGAATCCGACCACCGTGGTGGATGCGGATTACTTCAAGAACATGGGCATCGTGAACGTGGGTGATGCGATCAAGTCGCTGCCCTCGAACGTTTCCAACTTCTCGCCCACCACTACCGGCAACTCGAACTTCTTCGCGGGTTCGACCATTGCCAACCTGCGCGGCCTGAACCCGTTCTTCGGCAGCCGCACACTAAACCTGGTCAACGGCCGTCGTCACGTGCCGACGAACCAGGGTGATGGCGTCGACCTGAACTTCATTCCTTCGATCCTGATCGAGCGCATGGACGTGGTGACCGGCGGTGCCTCCGCGGCCTACGGCTCGGGCGCCATTTCGGGCGTGAACAACATCTTCCTGGATCGCAAGCTGGATGGCATCAAGGTGGAAGCCGACTGGGGACAGTCGATCCATTCGGATGCGCGTGACCAGCACTATGCCGGCGCTTTCGGCAGTGGCTTTGCGAATGATCGCGGTCACTTCTCGTTTGCGGCGGAGCATCAGAGCCTGGATGCGGTGGGTTGCATCAACGTGCGCGACTGGTGTGCGAAAAATGCAAACAACATCAGCAATCCCTCCGCAG
>DATNCK010000322.1:0-8870 GCA_035571575.1 Steroidobacteraceae bacterium
CACCACCTGAGCCCCCGCATCGCCAACTACCATCTCGAACGCTGCCACAATGCGGATCCGTATTTCAGGAACATCAGGCCCATCACGCTCATTGCCAGCTTCCAATCGCTGCGCCTTCGATTGTGGGACGAGCGCCTGCACAGATTCGTGGGTTTTCCGCGTGCAGGGCGCAGCGCGGTCATTTGATGGCAGCGGTGAAGCTGCGCGGCAACCGCAGTTCAAATCGCGTCACGGAGTAGTTCGAGACCACATCGACAGTTCCATGGTGCGCGCTTGCAATCTCACGCACCACGTATAGTCCAAGCCCCAGATTTGCCCCCGCGACCTGCCACTCCCGCTGCACATCCTCGTTGCCGGCGCGCACCAGAGGGCGAAAGATGGATGTCAACAAGGACGGTTCGATCGGCTTGCCAGTGTTTTCGACAGTGAGTATGACCGTGTCCGCAAGCCTGCCGTCCACGTGCACCTGCAAGGAGTCGGGGTCACCGTACTTCAATGCGTTGAACACCAGATTCGACAGCGCCTGATGAAGTCGCCGCGCATCCCATTCACCATGAGTGTCGCCTTGTGCTTCGAATCGCAACACAGGGCCTGAGCTGATGGCTTCGATCTCTTTCAATGTGTTTCGAACGAAGGTTTCAAGATGAACAGGCGCAGGGTCGATGGGCAGCCCCGCCCCCAGACGACTACGCGTGTATTCCAGCAGATCGTCGAGAAGCGCCTTCATCTGTGCAACGCTGCGAATCACTATGTCTGCGGCTCCCGGATCCCCCCTTCCAGACCTCTTCTCAAGCGCGACACTGCTTGCGATGGTGCTCAGCGGCCCACGCAGGTCATGTCCGAGGATGCCCAGGAAGAGGTCGCGAGTCCGGTCGACCTCGAGGAGGTAGAAATTCAGCGACTCGGCAATGGCCTGATCCACGGCCTCATTGAATCGAGCCACATCTTCGAGATCTTCGACCGAGGGTTGCCGGTCAGAAGCGGTCCACAGGCGTAGTACAGTGGCGCGTAACGCCCGAAATTCCCCGACCACCTCCTCGATGCCGAATCCCTGGCGCCCACGTTCACGCCCGTGCACACGGGAGGGCACAATTGGCGAGGAAGAAGCTGTGGCGCTATGGCCCTCCGACTTGGCCTTGCGTTCGGCCTCATCCTCCGGACGCCGCATGTCTGCGGCAATTTCCTGGATGATCAGCCTGCCATGATCCAACAGCGCAGCCTCGTCCAGACCGTTCGCTTGCGGCTGCTGCTGACGCGCAAATGCCACCCACTCCACCAATATGGGGTCCAGGTTCGCTGCAATGAAGGCTGACAAGCGCAAGTGAATCTACGTGAGAAGCACAGTCGGGTGAACCAAGAACATGTGCCTCTCCAATTGCTTCGAGGATAGTGCGCCCAGGTAGTGTTCTCCCACGTAGGAAGAGCGCGCCTAGTTCTGTAGTCAAGCAGTTGCGCCAGCCGTGCTGCTGCAGGACGCGTGACAGCAAATCCGCAACTCTAAGTGGCGTTCTGTCAGCAGGCACCTACATAGACTCGATGCAGTGAACCCATGCTGCATTTCTGCTGACGGCCTATGCTTCAATTTTCCCGGGACGATGAGGCAGTTCCCGGCGGTCTCAAGCGGAAAAGTGATGCATGGCGACGAACACCGAAGGTCACGCGGCGCAAGGTGCGGAGAACGGAACTGAAACTGGGCCGCTTGCAGCGCCGCAGGCAAACCACCCATGGCCTGGCACGATCTCGAATTTCACGCTCGTCGAGAAAGTCCATGAAGGGCCGACGAGCACGGTGTGGCGCGCCATGGACGATGCGCAGAACACCGTGGCCGTCAAGCTGGCGCCGCAGCACCTCGTGCCCACCACCGACTCGCAAACACTGCACTGGCTGACTGAAGTCTCTGAACACCCCGCGCTGCTGACGCTCATGGAGCATGGGATCAGCGATTCGTGGTGGTATCAGGTTGCGGAATGGGTCGAAGGAGAAACGCTGGAGGCGCGACGTCAAGCCGCCGGGCTTCGCGCTGGTCGATTGCTGCCGGTGTGGATGAGACAGATCGCCGCCGCCCTGGAGTCCCTGCACGCGGCGGGTTTCGTACATGGCCACGTAACGCCATCCCACATCCTGCTGGTGGACGGAAAGGCACGCCTGATCGATCTGATGGGCCTTCGCACTGGCGCATCCTGGTACAGGGAGGGCGAACTGAGTCCTGCGTTCGCGAGCCCTGAAGCCTGTGAGGGAGCACCCGCGAATCCGCGAGACGATGTCTACAGTCTTGCCGCAACCATATTCCTGCTGCTGAATGGCGAACTGGTCGACCAGACGTTGGTCACTGATGAGTCCGGCTCGACACCGGCAGGGCTTACCTCATCCCAATGGAGCGCATTGCAGAGTGCACTGAACCCCCAACGCGAACAGCGCATGCGGTCTGCCGTCGAATTGGTGCACGCCGTATGGCCGGTAGCGATGCGGCCACAAGCCGCTGCGCCGCCACCCCGGCCAGCTTCCGTCACTTCGATCACTGCGCTTTTTTCCACCCGACGATCGGGCTTGCAACCCCTCGACGCGATGCGACGCTGGAGCATCGCGGCGAGCTCGGCGGTAGCCGCAAGGATGGCGAGCGTCAACAGGCGCCCGAGCCCTGCGCCATCCGCCACAGCACCAACGGCCAGCGCCTCCGTCCGACGATCGGGTTTCCGTCGCCGCAATGGGGTGCGGCGTTGGAGCCTCGCGGCAAGCGTAGCTGCAGCCGCGTGGATGGTGAACATCAACAACAGCCCGAGCATTGCGCCAACTGTCGCGACATCAGCGGCCAGTATCGTCCCCTCTCCCTCGGTTATCGCAGCGAGCGATGCTCAGCCGGCGCAAGCACTGCAACCTGCGCAGCCACTTCAGTCAACGCGAGCAATTCAGCCCGGAATCGCCGCCGCCGCTCCAATGAGGAGATCTCGAGAGAGAAGCGCTCATGTGATCGAGTCGAAACACTTCAGCGGAATACCCAAGGCAGTCGCGGCACAGCCCCCGATCGAACCGGCGCAGAGCACGGAAGAGGTTCAATCCCCCAGCCTCGTGTTCACGCCGGCGCCCGCAACGGGCACTGCCATCGTTCTACCTGTTGCCGCTGAAACAGGTGCGACTGCAGAGAGAATCCGGCCTGGGATTTTGCCAGTGGCATACAACCTTCCCGACCGACCCACCAGGTTGAATGGGCCACCCGCGCGACCTGAAGTCCCTGTCGTTCCGGTGGTGCCTGAGATCCCCTCCGTGCCCTCACGACCCGACGTTCCTGCGGCGCCGAATCGCCCCGACGTGCCGGTGGTGCCGACACGTCCGGAGGTGCCGGTGGTGCCCACGCGGCCGGATGTTCCCGTCATACCAGAGCGGCCGAATCGACCCGACAGACCGGAAAGACCGTCTCGCCCCGACAAGCCCGACCGACCGGACAAACCGGACAAGCCAGAGAAACCAGAGAGACCAGAGAAACCGTAGCGGGCCGCGTGCCGCTGGACCGAAGGGATGCCCCTCTAGAAACGGGGGCCGTTTACTCAGGAGGTGCTTCAGATGCGTCGATTCCTATGCGCAGCAACGTCTTTGCTCGCCGCCTGTGCCGCTGTCAGTGCTGAGAAGACTGACGATGATGGCAGTTACCGCATGCTCTTGAGCACTGGTGTGGGACGGTTCAGCGGTGACTACGGCCAGGAGGAGAACACCACTCTCGATGTGCTGAGTTTCAACGCTCGTTGGTATCTCAAGCGCGCCGAGCTGGCGGTCAGCGTGCCTTACCTGCGTATCGACGGGGCCGCAAATGTGCAGTGGATCGATGGGCAGCCGGTTGCGATAGATTCAGATGGAGCTTCCGGCGAACGACACAAGGAATCCGGATTGGGCGACGTCGTCGTACGGGGCGAGTACTACCTGCACACCGGCACCAGCAGCACTCCGTGGATCATCGGCATGCTTCGCGTGAAGCTGCCCACGGGCAGCGAGTCCAAAGGACTCGGCTCCGGTGCAACCGACTTTGAACCAGGACTCAGCCTGATTCAGCGCCATGGCCGCATCAATTGGATGGCCGACGCGAGTTACGTGTTTGTCGGAGAGAATGCGGGTGTCCATGCCAAGAACGAGGTGCGACTTGGCGGCGGCGCGTCGATACCTTTCGGCACGGAGGATCGCCACAGCGCCTACTTGTACTACGAAAACCGCACGAACCGGTTTGATGGTCCAGACCGGCGCTCGATCTCGATCGGAGCCAGCACCGCTGCCGGCCAGGCGAAACGCCTGCGCCTGTCGGCCTCTGCATTCTTCGGATTGAGCAACTCTTCCGAGGATGTCGGTGGGTACGTGACGGTGGGCTACAGATATTGAAGATGTGCTATTGCTGCGGCGCCCCCGTCACATCAATTGCCCTCCTGGCGCAATCTGTAACCGACTCCTGCCTCGGTGAGTAAAAGCTGAGGACGGCCCGGCTCAAGCTCGATCTTTTGTCTGAGCATCTTGATATAGGTCCGCAACCGCCGCGTGTCGTCCAATCGCTGCGGCCCCCACACATCCCTGATGATCTGGTCCTGCGTGACGATCATCCCCAGATTTCGCACCAATACCTCCAGCAGGCGGAACTCGAGCGGCGTGAAATGCACTGGCGCATCACCCTCTCGCGCTTCGCGGTGCGCCAGATCGACCGTCAAGCGACCGAGTTTCAGCGTCTCGGACTGCTCAGCGGTACGTACGCTGCGTCGCAATGCCGCGCGGAGCCTGGCCAGCAACTCGCCCGCGTCGAAGGGTTTGGTCACATAGTCATCGGCACCCTGGTCCAGCGCGGCGATCTTCTGCTGTTCGGCGGTGCGCGCGGACAGCACCAGAATCGGGATGGTGGTGAATGACCTGATCTCGCGGATCAGTTGCTGGCCATCCAGGTCCGGCAACCCCAGATCGACCAGCACTGCATCTGGCCGATTGCTCCGCGCCTCGATCAGTGCACGAGCGGCAGTCTCGGCCAACTCGACCCGGTAGCCTGAAGACTCCAGCAGGGCGCGGAGCACAGACCGGATGTGAGCATCATCCTCGACCACCAGCACGCGGAACATGGCATCGGTCACTTGCCACTCCCCTGAACGGGCAAGGTGAAAGCGAATCGTGCGCCCTGCCCAATGGGCCGGCGCGTGGCCCAGATGCTGCCGCCGTGGGCCTCGACAATGGCGCGACAGATGGCGAGACCCAGACCCGCACCGGGCACGGCAGTCTCCTCCTTGCCGCGCTGAAACTTGGCGAACAGTCGATCGGCATCTCCGGGCGGCAGGCCGGGCCCATCGTCGTCGATGGTGACGCGCACCCGGTCGCCGTCGGCAACCGCCGCGATCTCGATGAGTCGCCCCTGCGGGGCGTGACGCACTATGTTGTCGAGCAGATTGGTCAGCACCTGCACCATCAATGCGGCATCCACACGCACCAACGGCAGTTCGTCCGGGATGTGGATCTTCACTTCACGACCGCGCAGCGCCACGTCGAGGTTGCCCAGCGCCAGGCCCAGCAGATCATCCACCGCTTCCCAATCCAGACGCAGTGGAACCGGGCCGGTCTCAAAGCGCATCAGGTCGAGCACATTAGAGATCAGCTGCTCCATCTCCTTCGACTTGATCCCGATGGATGCCACCAGTTCGCGGCGCGCAACTGGGTTCAATGCCAATGTGTCATCAGACAGTGCGCTACTGGCCGCGCCGATCACAGCAAGCGGCGTGCGCAAATCGTGGGAGATGGATGCCAGCAGTGTATTGCGCAGAGCTTCGGTTTCGGCTGATAACCTGGCCCTGTCCGCCGCCTCAGCCAGCATGGCGCGCTCAATGGCCAGGGCGATCTGGCTGGCGAAGGTCTCCAGCAGGTGGCGCTGCTCTGGCAGCAGCACGCGCCGGCGATTCTCCGGCAACACGGCGAGCACACCCAATGCGCTCTTCGATCCGGACAATGGCAGGTATGCAGCTGGCGCACCTGGCAATGCATCGGCGCCGAGACCCGCGGGTCGGCGATGGTCGAACACCCATTGCGCAATGGAAACATCGACTGGTGCCAGACGTGCGGGATCAGGCTGCATCGCAGCTTGCGTTATCCGCCCCAGAGTATCGGGCAGCAGAATGGCAGCGCGTCCCGTGAAGGTCTCCGCGATGTGGCGTACGGCAATGGCTTCCATCTCGCTGAGCCCCCCGGCGGCAGCCAGCTCCCGACTCATGGCGTACAACATCGCGGTGCGACGCTCGCGTGCACCGGCCACACGGTTCTGTTGGCGCACATTGGCCATCAGCGTGGCGATGGTCAGCGCGACGGCCAGCATGACCGCGAAGGTCACGACGTACTGTGCATCGGTGACGGCAAAGGTGAATCTCGGCGGCACGAAGAAGAAATCCAGGCACAGCACGCCCAACACCACGGTGAGCGCGGCGGGCCCGCGTCCGAGTTGCAGGCCGGCGATGGCAGCACCGAGCAGATACACCATCACGAGGTTGGTCAGATCAAACCGCTGGCTCATCAATGCCGCGATGCCCGTGCAGGAGGCTGCAATGAACGCGGCCCAGCCATATTGGCTCCACGGCATGACCGAGGGCTCTACATCCCGCCGCGCAGTGACGGTGGTGCCTGGTCGCTGTGGCCGGTTTGCAATGACGGAGACATCCAGACCGCGCGCTCCGCGCAGCAGCGCTTCCGGTGTCGATTGGCGCAGCATCGCCCACAGGCCGCGATGGCGCGCCTCCCCGACCACGATGCGCGTCGCATTGCGCACGCGCGCGTATTCCAGAATCGCTGCAGCCGGCGTGGGACCATCGAGCGTCACTGTCTCGGCACCCAAGGACTCCGCCAGACGCAGCACATTGATGCGCCGGTCACGCGCCGCCTCGCCCAGGCGCTGCATGGAAGGCGTCTCGACGGACACCACCGTCCACTCGGCATCCAGTGCGTCCGCAAAGCGCTTGCCGAATCGCACCAGCGCCTCACCCTGCTCATCCGGCGCGACGGCCACCAGGAAGCGATCCCTCGCCAGCCATGGCCGCGACACGCGTTCGCGTCCTCCGTATTCGAGCGCTGAAGCATCGACCCGGTCCGCCGTGCGCCGCAGCGCCAGCTCACGCAGTGCGATCAGGTTGGGCTTGCGGAAGAAGCGATCCAGCGCCTGCCGCGCCTGCTCCGGCACATAGACCTTGCCGGCGCGCAGGCGCTCGATGAGGTCATCGGCTGGCAGGTCGATCAATTCGATTTCGTTCGCCTCGTCGAACACGTGATCGGGGACGGTTTCCGTCTGACGGATGCCCGTGATGCCGGCCACTACATCGTTGAGGCTCTCCAGATGCTGGACGTTGACCGTGGTCCACACATCCAGGCCCGCGGCCAGCATTTCCTCCACATCCTGCCAGCGTTTCAGGTGCCGCTGCTGTGGTTGACCACCTTCCACGTTGGAGTGCGCCAGTTCATCCACCAGCGTGATGGCGGCCCGGCGATGCAGCGCCGCGTCGACATCGAACTCGCGTCGCTGCGTGCCGGCGTACGTCACGAGCAAGAGAGGTAGCTGCTCGAGCCCCTGCAGCAGCTGCTCCGTCTCGCGCCGCCCGTGCGGCTCAACATAGCCCACGACTACATCGACTTCGCGGCGGCGCGCCTCACGCGCCGCCTCCAGCATGGCGTAGGTCTTGCCAACGCCCGCCGAAGCACCGAAGAAGATGCGCAGCTTGCCGCGGCGCGCACGCTCCGCGTCCCGCTTCACGTCCGCGAGCAGGCGATCCGGATCGGGGCGCTCCGGCTCGCCGCTCACCGATGAGTGGCCTCCACGGCCAGGTTCAGTTCCAGCACGTTCACACGCGGCTCGCCCAGCAGCCCGAAGGTGCGCCCGTCGGTGTGGGCGTTCACCAGCGCACGCAATTTCGACTCGTCCAGATTGCGCGCTCGCGCGACGCGGGGTACCTGGTACAGCGCGGCGGCCGGCGAGATATGCGGATCGAGACCACTGCCCGAAGCGGTGACCAGGTCCACCGGCACCGGAGCGGCGTTGCCGGGATCAGCCGCGCGCAATGCCTGCACGCGCGCATTGATGGCATCCAGCAGCGCGGGATTGGTGGGCGAGAGATTGCTGCCCGTTGATGACGCGCCATTGTAGGGCTGGGGGCTGGTCGCCGAAGGGCGGCCCCAGAAATGTCCCGCATCGTTGAACTGCTGGCCCAGCAGGGAAGAGCCCACGGCCTTGCCATCACGCCGCACCACACTGCCGCCAGCCCGTGCCGGCATGGCGATGTGCGCGATACCAGTGACAACCAGTGGGTAAGCCACACCGGTGACCAGAGTCAGGATCAGAAACAACCCGAAGGCGTTCTTGAGCATCTTCCACATGATCTCACCTTTAAGCGAGGCTGAGCGACACCAGCAGCATGTCGATCAACTTGATACCGACAAAGGGCACCAGAATGCCCCCCAGCCCATAAATCAGCAGATTCCGGCGCAGCAGAAGGGCCGCCGAGGCTGCACGCGCCTTGACACCGCGCAGTGCCAGTGGCACCAGCGCCACGATGATCAGCGCATTGAAGATCACGGCAGACAGAATGGCGCTCTGCGGACTGGCCAGGTGCATGACATTGAGCGCATCGAGCGTCGGATAGGTGGCAGCGAAAGCGGCAGGGATGATGGCGAAATACTTGGCCACGTCGTTGGCGATGGAGAATGTAGTCAGCGCGCCACGCGTGACCAGCATCTGCTTGCCCACATCCACCACTTCGATGAGCTTGGTGGGATTGGAATCAAGATCCACCATGTTGCCGGCTTCCTTGGCGGCCTGCGTACCCGAGTTCATCGCTACGGCTACGTCGGCCTGTGCCAGTGCTGGTGCGTCATTGGTGCCGTCG
>DATNCK010000323.1:0-2399 GCA_035571575.1 Steroidobacteraceae bacterium
CCCTGGAGGCACCTACGCGCCAGATTGCCGAGAACTCTGCCGCGGACGGCGGTGTAGTGGTCGACCGGATGCTGCACAGCGCGGGCAATATCGGCTTCGATGCTTCGTGCAAGCAATACGTGGATCTGGTCGAGGCCGGAATCATTGACCCGGCAAAGGTCGTACGCACCGCCCTGGAGAACGCCGTCTCAGTGGCCAGCGTACTGCTGCTGACCGAAGCCACGCTGACCGAAATTCCTCAGAAGGAAGAGAAGCCGGCCGCCATGACCAACGAGATGTAGTACTAAAAGAATAGCTGCACCTACGCATTCATCCGTATGGCGCAAAGACAGGTCCAGGAAGATTCTGAGCCCACCGGACACCACGGAGAGTCTCAATGGAACATCGCTGGGGCGACAGAACCGATGTGACAGTGCGCGTGTGGATCGATGGCGCCTTCTTGTCCGGCGCCGGCACTCTGCGCAACCTCAGCTCCAGCGGCGCATACATCGAGACTTCACTGCCGCTCTCCCCATTGACCATGGTCCGCATACGGCTGCCGGATAGCAACCAAGGTCCGCTAACGGATGATGATTGGGGACTTGTCGTGCGCCAGGACAGCGGCGGGATCGGAGTCGAATGGTGCGATGCCGCGGCACCAACGATCAAGGAGCGACCTCACAGCAACAGCTTCGCTGTCGCGCCATGAGAGGCGCCGGCGGCGTTACCCTCATCCGTGTCGAGATGCAGCTCCAGCCGAAACTTGGGTGACACCCGCACTGCGACGTCAGCGAACACGAGATCGCGTCCATCGCTATCCACAGCCACGCGTACCCGTTGGCCATCGCGCACGCCGAGGCGACCCGCATCATCAGGACTCATGTGGATATGCCGTACGGGCATGACTACGCCGTGATCAATATGGACGCGACCAGCTGGTCCGACCAGCTCGATACCTGGGGTCTGCCGCAAGTCTCCGGAAACCCGCAGCGGCGCATCAATACCCAGCGTGATCTCGTCGCTACGCGACACCTCCACTTGATCCGCATCGCGAGGCGGCCCCAGTACCCGCACATGATCAAGCTGCCCGCGCGGCCCAACCAGCGACACCGTTTCGACCGCTGCGAATTGCCCCGGCTGAGACAGCATGCACTTCACCTGCAGCACATGCTCCGGCCCGAACAACGCTTGAATCGTAGCCTGGCTCAGATGCACATGACGCGCCGAGACGGCCACAGGAATGGAGGTGTCCACGGGCTGGCGCCTACTCTTCAGAGTCCAGGGCACGCTCACTGATGCCAATGTTGACCTGCACAGCAGTCGACTTGCTCTTGGCCATGCGCCATGTCTCCGGTAAGTGGTCCATCCCTATAGGCCGCAAGTGTGGCGCTGCAACCACTAGATCAGGATCCGTACATCACACAGCAACTAGGTGTATTTCCGGATGCAGCGGGCAAAGCACCCGCTTCACCATGCATGAAAGAGGATACCCATGCGAACGATGAACTTACCGGCCGTGGCTGCGTTGCTGCTGCTGCTGCCTCAGGCGGCACTGGCGGCGCCCACCGAGCGCAGCGCCCACGAGCAGCCCCTCGTCCGAAAACCCAATGTGGTCAATGGCGAGAGGCTCTTCGCAACCTGCGCGGCCTGCCATGGCCAGAACGCGGGTGGAGTGCAGGATGGAAGTGTTCCGGCCATCGCCGGGCAGCACTGGCAGGTCCTGTCCAAGCTGCTGCTGGACTTTCGCTACTTCCGTCGCTGGGACAATCGGATGGTGAATGTCGCCGCCGGCTATCACCTGCGCGGACCGCAGGAAATCGCCGATGTGGTGGCCTACGTGAGCAGCCTGCCGCCGCAGCCCGCCAGCGGTCTGGGTACGGGCGAACACGTGGCTCGTGGCGCACAGATGTACGCGCGACTGTGCTCGGCGTGCCACGGAATCCAGGCGCAGGGAGATGGGCCGGCCGGCTATCCCCGACTGGCCGGTCAGCAATACGGCTATCTGGTGCGGCAGCTTCAAGATGCGGCGGCAAGTCGCCGGCCCACGTTCTCCAGACAGCACATCCTGTTGTTGAAGACCCTGGACATCGTGGATATTCAAGGTATGTCAGATCACCTGGCGCGTCTGAACCCCTGAATGCACGTGGCCCCGGCCTTTGAGGAACTGCTGTCGCGAATTGCGCTGGCCTTCGGCATCGGCCTGCTGATTGGTCTGGAGCGCGGCTGGAACACGCGTGAGATGCAACCGGGCAGTCGAGTCGCCGGCATACGCACCTTTGGAATTTCAGGATTGCTGGGTGGGTTGGTCGCGGCGCTGGCCGCGCCGGCTGGCGCACCACCTGGCGTTGGTGGTGCGCTGCTGATCGGGCTGGCATTTGCCGTCTACGCCGCCGTTTTCGTCGTCTTCAGTCGCGACGCAA
>DATNCK010000324.1:0-11934 GCA_035571575.1 Steroidobacteraceae bacterium
GGCCTGCTGCGCGAGGCCAGTGCGGATCGGCTGTCCAGCTGCGAGCTGGTACCGCACGAGGCGCTGGAACTGGTGCTGCAGCACATTCCTTCCGCACGCAGTCCTGGTGTGGGCGCGGCTCCCTGGTATTTGCTGGTGGAGCTGACTAGTTCGGGCGAAGACGAACTCGATGCATTGCTGGAGGCAGTGCTGGCCTCGGCGCTGGCGCGTGGCCTCGTGCTCGATGCCGTCATCGCGCACAGCGAAGCGCGGCGCGAAAACTTGTGGCGCCTTCGCGAGAGCATTCCGGAGGCGCAGCGGCTTGCGGGCGGCAGTCTCAAGCACGATATTTCTGTACCCATCGCTGCGGTGCCTGCATTCATCGAACAGGGTGCGGCACTGATCGAACAGCTGGTGCCCGAAGGGTTTCTGGTGGCGTATGGTCACATCGGCGACGGCAACCTGCATTTCAACGTCAATCAGCGCCCCGGCACAGTCCGCGACAGCTTCCTGCAGCACGAAAGCGCGCTGAAGCGTGCAGTGCACGACCTGGTGGCAAGGCACGGCGGCAGCTTCAGTGCCGAGCATGGCATCGGTCAGCTCAAGGTCGAGGAGCTGGAGCGCTATGCTGCGCCTGCCGAGCTGGCCGCGATGCGCCGCATCAAGCTGGCTCTGGATCCGAATGGCATCATGAATCCTGGAAAAATACTCAAGAGGAGCGCAACGTGAACATCAAGAACAAGACATCACTGGCCTGTGCGGCGCTGATCGGCGCACTGCTGCCACTCATCGCCATGTCCGCCACGACTCTGAACGGCGTGCGCATCGGCGCCAAGGACGTGGCCGCGCTGGCAAAGTTCTACCAATCCGCCTTCGGCATGTTCGAGGTACAGCGCATCCAGAATCCGCAGATGCTGGAAGTCATGCTGGATTTCGGCACCACCGTCGAAGCCGCAAAGGCCAACAGCGGCGCCGACATCGTGATCATGCAGCGCGCCGCGGACGACGGTGCAGACACCATGGCGCATGTGGTGTTCAACGTCACCGACATGGATGCGGTGGTGAAGGCCGTGAAGGCAGCTGGCGGCAAGATGGAACGCGAGCCTTTCGAGTTTGGCAAGACCGGCATCCGCATCGGCATGGGGGTGGACCCGGCCGGCAATCACTTCGAGATGATCCAGCAGCCCAAGCGCTGAATAACTACTAGTGCGGTGGAGCCGTGCCACGAACGGGCACGACTCTCATCAGACCTTCCTGCGCGGTGCTGGCCACCAGCTTGCCGTCGCGCTGGAAGATGCTGGCGCGAGAGAAGCCGCGCCCGCCGGAAGCCACCGGGCTTTCGATCGAGTACAGCAGCCAGTCATCCACCCGCAGCTCATGGTGGAACCACATGGCGTGATCGATGCTGGCCACCACGATGCCCGGGCTGGCCATGGTGTAACCATGCGGCAGCATGGCGGCGCCAATCAGGTGGTAGTCCGACACATAGGCCAGCAGACAGGCGTGTTGCGAGGGGTCGTCTGCCAGACTGCCGATAGTGCGGAACCACACGTCCAGGCGCGGCGGCATCGGCCGCGGATGCAGGTAGTCCACTGTCTGCACCGCACGGAACTCGAACGGTGAGTTGCGCCCGCTGAAGCGGCGCACCGCCGGTGGCAGCGGTGTATCGCCCGCCTCGATCAATTCGCGCAGGTCGGGCAGAGACTCAGGTGCTGGCACCGAGGGCATCTGGATCTGATGCACCAGTCCCGCTTCCGGCACCTGGAACGAGGCGGCGACGTTGAAGATCTGCTCGCCGTGCTGGATAGCCACCACGCGGCGGCTGGAAAAGCTGCCACCGTCGCGGCTGCGATCCACCTCATAGACGATGGGCGCCTTGAAATCGCCGCGGCGCAGAAAATATGCGTGCAGGGAATGCACCTGCCGGCCCTCGACAGTGGCATAGGCCGCGCGCAGTGCCTGCCCCAGCACCTGGCCGCCAAACACCTGTGGGCTGCCGATATCGCGGCTCGCGCCGCGGAACAGATTGACCTCGAGCGCCTCCAGTTCCAGCAGCTGCAGCAGCTCGGCCAGTGGGCCGGATGCAGCGGCGGCCATGCTATTCCGCCTCGCCAACTCCCAGCCGCTGGTGCATGACCGGGCTGGTGGTGGTGTATTGCAGGAACTGCCGCTTGGCTGGATACAGGTAGTGCTGGATGCCGAAGGCGGCCAGCGCCGCTTCGTGGAAACCCGACAGGATCAGCTTCTTCTTGCCGGGATAAGTGTTGATGTCGCCCACCGCAAAGATGCCGGGCACGCTGGTCTGGAATTTTTCCGTATCCACCAGCAGCGCTTTTTTCTCAAGCGCCAGGCCCCACTCGGCAATGGGCCCGAGCTTGGGCGCGAGGCCGAAGAAAGCCAGCAGTGAATCCGCGCGCAGTTCGTGCGCTGCGCCGGCCGCATCTTTCACCACTACGCCGTGGAGTTTTTCGCCGACGGTGACCAGCGACTGCGCCGTGCCTTCGATGAAGCGCATGCGACCCGCATCCACCAGTTCGCGCATCTTCGCCACAGAAGCCGGAGCCGCACGGAAATCCGCACGTCGATGCACCAGCGTCATGGATGCGGCCTTGTCGGCCAGCGCCAGCGTCCAGTCCAGCGCGGAGTCGCCGCCGCCGAATATCACCAGATGCGCGCCGTGGAATTCTGCTGCTGCACGCACGCGATAAAAAATCTGCCGCCCTTCGAAAACATCCGCGCCTTCAACGCCCAGGCGCCGCGGCTGGAAAGAACCCACTCCACCGGCGATGACTATCGCACCGGCGTCGAAGTGCAGGCCACCCGCGGTGGTGACATCGAAACGCCCATCCGCGCGCTTGGTCACACCAGTCACTTCGTGACCGAAATGCATGCCGGCACCGAAAGGCTTGATCTGCTCAAGCAGTCGGTCGACCAGCTCCTGCGCACCACACACGGGCAAGGCAGGAATGTCGTAGATGGGTTTTTCGGGATAGAGCTCTGCGCACTGCCCACCCGGTATGGCCAGTGAATCCAGCAGCTGCGCCTTGATCCCCAGCAGGCCCAGCTCAAACACCTGGAAAAGGCCGCAGGGGCCCGCGCCGACGATGACGACTTCAGTCTGGATGGTCATGGGGAAACCGGCGTCAGGCGCGGCCGGCGTTCGAATCGGTGGGCGTGTGGTAGTACTCGCTGTCGGCGGCCAGCTCGCGGATCAGGCGCTTGAGCTCTTCCACGCGCGCCTCGGCAGTACTGATGGGCAGGCAATCCTGGCAGCGCGGGTCGCCGCAGGGCTGCCTGGAATACAGCCAGTACTGCACCGCGCCGGCCAGCAGCCCGTCCGCGATGTCCCAGAGGTCGGCGTCCTTGTCCTTGTCTGCCAGCTTGTTGCCCAAATCCACTGCCTTGGCAAAGGCTGACTCGAAACTTTCGGGGGTGGCGCTCATGGGGAGGAAATTATACGCATTCGGGTCAAGTTGGTATTGACGGTAATTGCCCGTGCAAATACTGTACATGATTATGAGCGCCGAAAAACCTACTGTCCATGACTTCTACCGCGGCGACAACTGGTCGGCTGAAGAGTCGATCGGCTATCTGTTGCGGACCACCGTTTCCACCTTGATGCGTGCTGCCGAGACGGCGATGCGACCTCACGGACTCACCTCCGTGCAATGGGCGCCGCTGATGATCATCTCGCGCGGTGGCAATCCCACGGCGGCGAGCCTGGCGCGCGATCTGAACACCGACACGGGTGCGATGACACGCATGCTCGACCGGCTGGAGTCGAAAGGACTTCTGGTGCGCAGTCGAAGCTCCACCGACCGGCGAGTGGTGGAACTCACACTCACGGACCAGGGCAAGGAACTCACCCGCCTGATCCCGCACCATCTGGCTGCGGTCTACAACAGCCACCTGGCCGGGTTCTCGCAGGATGAATTCACGCAGCTGAAACAGATGCTCCGGCGCATCATCTCGAATCGCGACAATCCGATTTGATGTAAGCGCAGCAGTGGCTGCGCATTACTGATAGCCGCGGGCCTGCAGCGCGAACAGCCGCGCATAGATGCCATCGGCGGTCATGAGTCCGGCGTGATCGCCCCGCTCCACGATGCGTCCGCCATCGAGCACCACGATTTCATCGGCCATGCGCACCGTCGAGAAGCGGTGTGAAATCAGGATGATCATCTTCCCCTGCGCGGTATCGCGCACATGGCGGAAGACTTCGGCCTCGGCTTCGGCATCCATGGCCGCGGTGGGTTCATCGAGCACGCGGATATCCGCATCGCGACGCATGAACGAGCGCGACACCGCGACCTTCTGCCACTGCCCGCCGGAAAGCTCGCGCCCGCCCTGGAACCACTTGCCCAGCTGCGTGCGGTACTGCTGCGGCAGCTCGTTCACCACATCCTGGGCCTGGCCGAGCTGGGCCGCTTCACGCCAGCGCTGCTCCTCATCGAAATGCGGCTCATCCCCGGCGCCGATGTTCTCCCCCACCAGCAGCTGATAGCGGACGAAATCCTGGAAGATCACGCCGAAACGGCTGCGCAGCGTGGTCTCGTCCCATTCGTTCAGATCGCGGCCATCCAGCAGGATGCGGCCGGAGGTGGGTAGATACAGACGCGTGATCAGCTTGATCAGCGTGGTCTTGCCGGAACCATTGGCGCCCACCAGCGCCAGGCTGTGACCGGGCTTCAGATGCAGGTTGATGCCAGACAGCGCGGCAGCCTCGGCGCCCGGATAGGTGAATGCCACGTTCTCCAGTCTGAGCCCATCGGCCGGATCAGGTCCGGCGGTGAAACTGCCGCCCGGAGGACGCGGCGTGGTGTCGAGGTATTCGTACAGCGTCGACAGATACAGATTGTCTTCGTACAGACCGCTGACCGCGCCCAGCGCATTGCTGACCGCAGCCTGGCCCTGACGGAACAGCAGCAGATACATGGTCATCTGCCCCAGTGTGATGTGGCCACGAACGGCGCTGATGGCCACCCAGCAGTAGCCGCCATACAGTGCGCCCGTGGCCAGCAGGCCCAGTCCGAAACCCCAGCTGTCGCGCCGGATGGTCAGCAGCCTTTCCTGCGTGAAAAGCTTGTGATGAATGGCCTTGTAGCGGTCCAGCAGCCTCGCGCCCAGGCCATAGAGCTTGACCTCCTTGGCGTGGTCCTCGCGCGCCAGCACGGTTTCCAGATAGGCCTGCATGCGCCGTTCGGCCGAGCGCCAGCGAAACAGCCGGAAGGCGTCGTTGGAAAACTTGGCTTCGGCGACGAAACCGGGCAATCCGGCAGCGATCAGCAGCATCACTGCCCAGCCGGAAAAGCCGAACAGCAATATCGCGTAGCTGCACAGGGACACGAGGTTCTGCACCAGCGAAAAGCAGCGCATCACCAGACTCAAGGGTCGTTGCGAAGCTTCGCGTCGCGCACGTGTGAGCCGATCGTAGAATTCCGAATCCTCGAAATGCTCCAGGTCCAGCGTCAGCGCCTTGTCGAGGATCATCGAATTGACCCGGAATCCCAGCTGCTCGCGCAGCAGCGTGGTGCACAGTGACAACCCGCGTGAGCACAGCGCCAGCGCGGCGACGGTCAGTCCCTCGAGCGCCACCAGGTGCAATACCGGCCCCACGTCGCCATTGCCTGCAGAGGCCTTCACCACCGCATCGACGATGCGTGCACCCAGCCACGCCACCATCGCGGGCAGCGCACCGGCCGCCGCAGTCAGCAGCGCCAGCCACAACGACAAGCTGCGGCTGGTCTGCCACACCAGCGTCAGAGCCTTGCGGCCGTAACGGAAGACTTCCAGAAATTCACGCGGCAACCGGCGCAGATCCCGCGCGGGCTTTTCCAGCGGAGCCGGCCGGCTCATGGCGCCGGTTGTGCGGCGTGCGTCTCGTGCACGCCCATCAGGCGCGATTCGACATTCAGACCGTTGACACCCTGAACTTCATACAAGGCCTCGAAGCTGCGCCACTTCGCATGCTGGTGCGCCAGCTCCTGCAATGCCTCGGGCGTGGCAGCCGTTTCCGCGGCCTGCATGAGGCCGGTGTCGCGCGTGCCGGCGATCACCAGATGCTGCACATCGCCAGGACCGGTGAAGCTGGCCAGATAGGCGAAGTCGCGGTACCGCTCAGTGCTCGGATGCGGCTCGCCAGCCTCACTGACCCAGGTCTTGCCGGACTCAGTGTCGATGAGTTCATCGTATGAGCCGCCAAAAGAGTAGCGCGAGCCGGCGAAGGCCAGATCCTGCAGCATCCCCAGCGCGCTCAGGTAACCGATGTAGATCACATGCGTGGTCTTGATCGTCGAGGGATCCAGTTCCGATGCCAGCGTCAGCGTCACGTGTTTTCCCGTGGCCGTCACGATGGGCAGGATCTCGCGCAGCGCCTGCGCGCTGGAGGTCGGCAGGTAGCCGAGTTTCAGATCCGCGTAGCGGGAGGCCAGCGTGGGATCGACAACGAAGCGCTGCTCCAGATCCTGCTGCGAATTCACCTCGAAATCACGCACCAGCCGGCGCACCGAACCGGTGCCATCGGTCTCGCCAAATATGTAGTAATCCCCCAGCACCAGCTGGATGGGCAAGCGGTCCGCCAGCAGCGGCGCCCACAAACCGGAGTCGCGCACTCTCGATACGCTGGTATCCACCGCCGGACGACTCAGCAGCAGACCAGCCAGCAACAGACTCACCACCACCAGCAAGCCGATGGCCACTGCTGCGCCGCGCTCGCGTGGTGTCGCGGGCCACAGCCGCCGCCACGCTGGCACAGGCGTGACGGTGTCGGGCACGGCCAGAGGCTCCAGTGCCAGCCGGTATTCGCCGCGTGGCAGCGAAAGTCGGTTGGGAGCCGTGGCTGCGTCATCCCGGTAAAAGTCTTCCAGGCGCCGCCGCAGCTTGTGCACGGTGACGCGGACGGTGGCGTCCTGCGCCACGTCGAAATCGGCGCTGCGTCCGAAGCCGTCGACGGCGACCTCCAGCTCCTTGGGGATGCGACCGGCGGCGTGGCAGCCCACGAGGAACTCGAACAGGCGCTGCATCTGCGTGCCGCGCCCCAGCAAGGCGCTGGCGCGGATTCGCTCCACTTCCGCGGCAAACGCCGTGGTTGCGGCTGATGCCACTTCTTCGCTGGACAGGACCGGTTGGGACACGGGGAAAGTTTAACAGGCCCGCCGCGTGCGCAAACGGGCAAAGGCGGGCTGAAACTGGTACTCTCGCGGGCCTTTTTTCCGGTGGTCGCAGTTACTGCGATCTGCAAACTCCCCATGCAGCGTCCGCTCCGCAACATCGCCATCATTGCCCACGTCGACCACGGCAAGACCACGCTGGTCGACTGCCTGCTGAAACAGTCAGGCACCTTCGCCGCTCACGAGAAAGTGGGCGAGCGGATCATGGACTCCAACGCCATCGAAAAAGAGCGTGGCATCACCATCCTGGCGAAGAACTGCGCCATCGATTACGGCGGCGTACGCATCAACGTGGTCGATACACCGGGCCACGCCGACTTCGGCGGCGAGGTGGAACGCGTGCTGTCGATGGTCGACGGCGTGCTGATCCTCGTGGACGCCGTCGAAGGCCCGATGCCGCAGACGCGTTTCGTTACGCGCAAGGCGCTGGCGCTGGGCCACAAGGCCATTGTCGTCGTGAACAAGATCGACCGTCCCGGCTCACGCCCGGGCTGGGTCATTGACCAGACCTTCGATCTGTTCGACAAGCTCGGCGCCACCGACGAGCAGCTCGACTTCCCGGTGATCTACGCCTCGGCGCTGCAGGGCTGGGCGAGCCTCGATGCCACCGCGCAGCAGCCGGACATGACCGCGTTGTTCGAGGCCGTGCTCAAGTACGTGCCCGAGCCCAAGACCGATGTCGACGGTCCGCTGCAGATGCAGATCTCGACGCTGGCCTACAACTCGTACGTGGGCCGCATCGGCATCGGTCGTATCCGCCGCGGCACCGTGAAGCCTGGCATGAACGTCGTGCTGCGCTACGGCGCGGAAGACAAAGGCACGGGCAAGATCGCGCAGGTTTTGGCTTTCCAGGGCCTGGAGCGCGAACCGGTGGACAGCGCCGCCGCCGGTGACATCGTTGCCATCACTGGCCTGCCCGAAGTGAACATCGGCTTCACGGTCTGCGACCCGCTCACAGCCGACGGACTGCCGCCCATCGCTGTGGATGAACCCACGCTGGCGATGAACTTCCAGGTCAACACTTCGCCGCTGGCCGGACGCGAAGGCAAGTACGTCACCAGCCGCCAGATCCGCGAGCGCCTGGCGCGCGAGCTCGAAAGCAATGTCGCACTGCGTGTCGAGGAGACCGGCGACGCCGATGTGTTCCGCGTCTCTGGTCGCGGCGAACTGCATCTGACCATCCTCATCGAGAACATGCGTCGTGAGGGCTATGAACTGGCCGTGTCGCGTCCGCAGGTACTGCTGAAGCAGATCGACGGCGTCACGCAGGAGCCTTACGAGGCGCTCACCGTCGATGTGGAAGAATCCCACCAGGGCGGCGTGATGGAAGCCCTCGGCCAGCGCCGCGCCGAAATGAAAGACATGCAGATGGACGGACGCGGCCGCGTCCGCATCGACTACCGCGTGCCGGCCCGAGGCCTCATCGGTTTCCAGGGCGAGTTCATGAACCTCACACGCGGCAGCGGCCTGATGAGCCATGTGTTCGACGGCTATGCGCCGCTGAAGGGCGAAGTCGCCGAGCGCCGCAACGGCGTGCTGGTCAGCATGGAGAACGGCGACGCGGTGGCCTATGCGCTGTGGAGTCTGCAGGAGCGCGGCCGGCTGTTCGTTGGCCACAACGAGAAGCTGTACGAAGGCATGATCATCGGCATCCACAGCCGTGAGAACGATCTGGTCGTGAATCCGATCAAGTCCAAGAAGCTGACCAATGTCCGCGCCGCCGGCAAGGATGATGCGGTGCTGCTGACGCCGCCCATCGAGCTGACGCTGGAATATGCCGTGGAGTTCATCGCCGACGATGAACTGGTGGAAGTCACGCCCAAGTCGATCCGCATCCGCAAGCGCTACCTGACCGAGAACGAGCGCAAGCGCATGTCGCGGGCGTCCGAGAGCGTGCCGGCGGAGTAAGGGACCCAAGGCGATGGGACAGGTCATGACTCCGGTGGCGCGCAATCTGCTGATCGCCTGTGTCGTGGTGTATTTGCTGCAGATGGTGATGGGGGCGACGCTGGAGCTGCATTTCGCACTCTTCCCGCCCAATCCCTACATTCCGACCTTCGAGCCCTGGCAGCTGGTCACCTACGCCTTTCTGCACGGCAGCTTCATGCACTTGCTGTTCAACATGTTCGCGCTGTACATGTTCGGCCCCGAAGTGGAAAGACTGCTGGGCCCCCGCCGTTTTCTCACCTACTACATCGTCTGTGTGATCGGTGCTGCGGCATCGCAGCTGCTGGCACTGCGCGCGGTGGGCAATCCGCCCGTGCCGACCGTGGGGGCTTCCGGCGGCATCTTCGGTCTGCTGCTGGCCTTTGGCCTCGCCTTCCCGCATCGGCGGCTGATGCTGCTGTTTCCCCCCATTCCCATGCCTGCGTGGCTTTTCGTCACGCTGTACGGCCTGCTCGAGCTCTATCTGGGAGTGTCCGGCCACGACAGCAGCGTGGCGCATTTCGCGCACCTGGGCGGGATGGTCGGCGGCTTTCTGCTGATCCTGTACTGGCGCGCCAGCGCGCGCGCGCGCTGACCGCGCGCCTGGCGGCGTTACACCTGCACAATGCGATTGCGGCCGGCATCCTTGGCCACGTACATGGCCTTGTCGGCACGATCGAAGGCATCGTCGGCCCCATCATCGGCACGCAGCATCGTCAAGCCGCAGGAAATCGTCACCGACACCGGTGAGCCGCGGAAATGGAAGCCGATCTCGGCCACCTTTTCGCGGATGCGGTTCAAGAGCTTCAGTCCATCCTCGGGCGTGCTGCCCGGCAGTATGAACACGAATTCCTCACCACCGTAGCGCGCGACGAAATCCGTGCTGCGCACGCTGGCGGCAAAGCACTCGGACACCACCTGCAACACCTTGTCGCCGGCGCGATGACCGTACGAGTCGTTGACGCGCTTGAAATGATCGATGTCGCAGGCGGCGATGCAGGTGGGCTGGTTGAAACGCCGCCAGCGCTCCAGTTCATCCTCCATCCGCTGCTCGTAGGCCAGCCGGTTCGGGATGCGGGTCAGCGAGTCGAGCAGCGACAGGCGCTTCTCGTCAGCCAGACTGGCGTGCAGTTTGCGCGCCTCGCGCTCCAGCTCTTCCATGCGACCGCGCATCTGGTCGGTGCGCTCGCGTGTCTGCCGCGCACGCTCTTCCTCGCGCTCGCGGAATTCGTGCAGATGCCTGCCGATGGAGTCGAGTCTGGTGCGCAACTGCCGACGGATCGTCATCAGGTCCGACCCGGTGTCCACCGTATCGCCCAGCGCCTTCATTTCGCCGGTTATCTGCGTGTTCAGGGTTTCGTTGCTGGCCCGCCGTTCGGACTGATCCAGATCGTGGCCCGCCACGAAACGCGACAGCACATCCAGCTGCGCCACCATCTGGTCCAGCAGCTGCTGCAGCTCCTCGCGCGCGCGCTCCAGGCCGTGAATGCGTTGCACCAGCAGGCCGCCGATGCGTTCGACGATCTGCGGCAGCTGCTCTCTCGTCAGCGAAACCGCCAGTTCACGATCGATGTCGGCGATGCCCTCGGCCAGCTTCGGTTCGCTGCGCAGCTCCGACAGCAGGCGCGACAACACCGCGCGCACCTTTTCGTCGCCCAGCACTGCCTCGCCCGGCAGGGCCGGCGCAGCCGCATTCCTGGCGGCGCCGCTGCGGCCGGTAATGGTCGCATCGTGCTTGTCCAGCGTAGGGGCGCCCGCGTCCAATTCGCGCACTGCGCCGGCGATTTCATTGCCCATGGTCTCGAGCTGGTCGATTTCGACCTGCCCCTTGATGACCGAATTCTTCAGCTTGTTGAGCGCGGCATCGAGCCGCGGCGACTGCCCATGGGCGGCCAGGCAAAGTCGGCCAACCAGCCAGCGCAGCACCTGTTCGCGCGCGCGCAACAGGCGCTCATCATGCTCGAGCCCACGCAGCGTCTCCTGGTACTTCCTGAGCCGCTCGTCGCTGTTATGTGCTGCGTCCGCCATCAATCCCTCAAACGCGGGTCAAGGCGACATGGTGTCTGAATCGCGCCCGCAGGAATGCGCGCCGCGTCAATCTATCGCCTCCGCGCTCCTAGGTATCGGCCGGCCCGTCGGCGAACTGCAGCTGGGCCAGCCGCGCATAAAGTGAATTGGTTCTCAGAAGCTCGGCGTGGGAGCCAACCGCCACGATCCGGCCCTGGTCGAGCACCACGATCCTGTCGGCCTTGAGGACGGTGGCCAGCCGGTGGGCGATGATCAGCGTGGTGCGTGAGCTCATAAGCCCCTCCAGCGCCTGCTGCACCAGCAGCTCGCTCTCCGCATCCAGACTGCTGGTTGCCTCGTCCAGCAGCAACACAGGAGGATCCTTGAGGATGGCCCGCGCGATGGCGATACGCTGCCTCTGCCCTCCGGAAAGCCGGGTGCCACGCTCGCCGAGAAAACTGTCGTACCCCTGGGGCAGCGCCCGGATGAACCCGTCGGCCGCGGCGGCCACGGCCGCCGCCTCGATGGCGGCATCCTCGGCATCTGGTTTGCCATAACGTATGTTGTCGCGGGCTGAGGCTCCGAACAGCACTGTCTCCTGGGGCACCAGGCCAATCTGGCGCCGCAGCGCCACAGGATCGGTGCGGGCAATATCCACGCCGTCCAGCAGTATCCGGCCACGGGCCGGGTCGTAGAACCTGAGGGCCAACTGAAACAGCGTGCTCTTGCCCGCACCAGAGGGCCCGACGAAGGCCACGGTCTCGCCCGGTGAGATGTCGAGTTGAATGTCTTCCACCGCGGAGGAATCCGGTCGCGACGGATAGTTGAAGCCGACACTCTCGAAACGCAGAGC
>DATNCK010000325.1:0-6482 GCA_035571575.1 Steroidobacteraceae bacterium
GAAAGCTGACAGGAAAACGCCGCGCATTGCGCGGCGTTTTTTTTCATTGGTGTGTTGTATGGCCTGCACCAGCGGGTGCAAAGGACGCGCTGAACAGGCAGTATGTTCGGCGCTCCGCACGGGGCGGACGGACGGGGGTCCGCGTTGAATTTCGAATCCCGAAGAACATTCTTGCAGTGGGCGGGTGCCGCAGGCATCACCTCCCTGGTTGGTGCGTTACCTGCGCAGGCAGGCGCTCGCCGCTCCGCACTGGCCATTACACCTGTTACCGAGAACATCGCGCTGGTCACCGGCATGGACACCAATGTGGTGCTCGTGCAGGGCACCGATGGCCTGGTGGTCATCGACGGTGGTGACGAAGCGCATTCCGCTGAGTTGTTCAAAGCCATACGAGACTATGCCGGCGGCAAGCTGCCGATTGCGCTGTTCAACACGCATTGGCACTGGAACCATACGGGTTCGAACGAACGCTTCGGCAAGGCTGGCGTACCGATCATCGCGCACGAGAACACCAAGCTGTGGCTGGGCATGGAGTTCTCGGTGGCCTGGGAAAAGCGCGACTACACCCCTCGGCCGCGCGCGGCGCTGCCCACGAAGACTTTTTTTCGCGGCCCGCAGAAATTCGCAGCCGGCGGCCTGACGCTGGAATACGGCTGGCTGCCGCGTGCCCACACCGATGGCGACATCTACATACGCATCCCCGAGCGCAATGTGCTGGTGACCGGCGGCCTGTTCGTGGTCGATCGCTATCCCGTGGTCGATGTCGATACCGGCGGCTGGATCGGACGCACCGGTCCGTCGGCGCGCATCCGGGCTGCGCAGAAACTCAGCGACGAAGAACTCGCTTCACTGCGGCGCCGCTCCATCGGCTGGAACGGCGGGCTGACCGATGCGAACTTCGGACTGCTGGATCTGAGCGATGAGAGCACGTTCGTGATTCCCGGTGCCGGTGCAGTGCAACGCAGGAGCGCACTGGCAGCCCAGAATGCAATGCTGGAAGAGTTCAGCACACGGCTCGACGAGCTGATCTACAAGGGGCAGGGCATCGACGACATTCTGGCGGCGCGGCCCACTGCGAAATTCGATGCTGTGCGCGGCGACCCCACTGTGTTCATCACCAATTCCTGGCTCAGCATGCGGGGTTACCACAGTGGCATCTAGGGCCTTGGCGCAGGTGTTGCTGGTTTCCTGCCTGGCCCTGTCTACGGCAGCACGGGCTGCGCATGATGACCCGGCCACCGGCACGGCCTTCCTTACGAAGTTCTGCGGTGACTGCCACAACTCCACGGATTGGGCCGGCGGAGTCGCCTTCGACACGCTGCCGCCGGAGAACATCGGCAGCGATGCCGCAGTGTGGGAAGAGGCCGTGAAGAAGCTGCGCGGCCGCCTGATGCCACCACCCGGTGAAGCGCAGCCTTCCCAGCAGGCCATCGATGCCCAGGTGGCATGGCTTGAAACCCGACTGGATGCGGCGCCAGGCGTTCAGAAGCGGCCCGGCAATGTGGTGCTGCACCGGCTGAATCGCACCGAGTACCAGAATGAGATCCGGCGACTGCTCGACCTCGATATCGATGCCGCAACGCTGCTGCCCAAAGACACCAAGGCTGACGGTTTCGACAACGTCGCTGTGGCGCTGCGCGTATCGCCTGCTTTCCTCGATGCCTACATCGTTGCCGCCCAGGAGGTCAGCACGAAGGCGCTGGGTGGAAACGCGACGCGCACCACCAGCACGGTGTATCGCGTGGCGCCCGGTGTCGCCCGATACCAGCATGTTGAGGGCCTGCCGCTGGGCACTCGCGGCGGGCTGCTGGTGGAGCATCTGTTCCCGGCCGATGGCGAGTACACCTTCAACATCACGCAGAGCGGCAATCGCGGTGGCGGCTATATCTCTGGCCTGGACACGCGCCAGCGACTGGTGATGACGGTGGACGGCCGGCGCGTGTTCGAACAGCAACTCGGCGGCGAGGAAGACCTCAAGGCGCTGGATCAGCGCCAGGCCTCTGCCGACAAGGAGGTGCAGGACCGCTTCCGCAATGTCCGCCTCACCTTGCCCGCCGGTCCGCATCGCGTTGGCATCGCCTTCGTCGCTCGCTCGCACGCGGAAGGCAACGAGATTCTGGAGCCCCTCGACGCCCCTGGCAGTGGCTCAGGCATGCCGAATGTCACAGCAGTTGAAATCGTGGGGCCTGCCAAGGTCACGGGCATCAGCGAAACTCCAAGCCGTCGCAGGGTATTCATCTGCAAACCTGCCAGCCCCGGTGACGAAGCGACCTGTGCGCGCCGAATCATCAATCAGTTTGCACGCCGTGCCTTCCGGCGCCCGGTGACAGAGGCTGAACTGGCGGCGCCGATGAAATTCTTCGAGACCGGCCGGCAGCAGAGTTTCGAATTCGGCATCCAGCAGGCCGTGATGGGCATCCTCGCAAGTCCGAAGTTCCTGTATCGCGTCGAGGGCGTGCCGCAGGATGCGGCGCCGGGCAGCGTTCGCCGTCTGGATGATCTGGAGCTGGCATCCCGGTTGTCCTTCTTTCTGTGGAGCGAAGGCCCGGACGATGAGTTGCTGGACGCCGCCGCGGCAGGAAAATTGCGCAGCCCCGAACAACTGGATCAGCAAGTGCATCGCATGCTCGCCGATCCACGGGCTCAAACCCTGGCCACCAACTTTGCCGGCCAGTGGCTCACTGTGGATGAGATCGATGCCATTCAGCCCGATCCGACACTGTTCCCCGAATTCGACGGAGCATTGCGCCGCGCCTTCCACGAGGAGATGAACCGCTTCGTCGGCAGCGTCTTCAGTGAAGACCGCAGTGTGCTGTCGCTGCTGACCGCGGACTGGACCTTCGTCAACGAGCGACTGGCGCTGCACTACGGCATTCCCAATGTGCGCGGCGATCGCTTCCGTCGCGTGCAGCTGCCGGATTCACGTCGCTACGGCATCCTGGGCAAGGGCGCCTTCCTGATGGGCATGTCCTACGCGAACCGCACCTCACCGGTGCGTCGCGGCTCCTGGATACTGGAGCAGATCGTGGGCACTCCGCCGCATGCGCCACCCCCGGGCGTCGAAGCGCTGCAGGAGAACACCGAGGGCAATGTGGCCCGCACAGTGCGCGCGCGCCTCGAGGCGCATCGCCGTGCCAAGAGCTGCAATGCCTGCCATGGCGTCATCGATCCGCTGGGTTTCGCGCTGGAAAACTTCGACGCCATTGGGGCATGGCGCGCGAAGGACCGCGAAACCGCCACCGTCATCGACTCGGGCGACACCGTCCATGGGGTGAAGGTGAGCGGTCCCGATGATCTGCGCACGCTGCTGCTGCGCCGGCCCGACCAGTTCACGCAGACCTTGACCACGCGACTCATGACCTTCGCGCTGGGTCGGGGCGTCGAAGCCGAAGACATGCCAACGGTGCGCGCCATCGTCCGCACGGCGGCCAATGAAAACTACCGTTTCTCATCCATCGTGCGCGGCATCGTGAACAGCGATGCATTCACGTCGACGATGGTGCCGATGCCAAAGCCCGCGGCCACGACGGCCCAGGCACAGTGAGGGGATGAGGATGTTCATCACGAAGAAGCATCTGTCCAGGCGCAGCGTGCTGCGCGGCGCAGGCGTAGCCATGGCGCTGCCGCTGCTGGATGCGATGATTCCCGCGGCCACTGCTCTGGGCGCTACCGCGGCGGCGCGCAAGCCGCGTCTGGGATTCGTGTATTTTCCGCACGGCGCGATCATGGAACAGTGGACGCCTGGAGCCGAAGGCAAGGGCTTCCCGCTGTCACCCATCCTCACACCGTTGAAGGATTTTCAGCAGCAGCTCACCGTGATCAGCGGCCTTGGCAATCCGGTGGCTGATGGTCCCGTTCATTCATTGGCTCCGGCAACGTGGCTGTCCTGCACACGGCCTCAGAAGGGACAGGAACCCAACATGGCGCCCACCTGCGATCAGATCGCAGCCCGCGCCATCGGTCAGGACACACCCATGCCTTCGCTGGAGATCGCCACCGAATCTGGTGGCGGTGGTGGTTCCTGCGATCGTGACTTCGGGTGCAACTACACCGCAACCATCTCCTACCGCACGGCCAGCACGCCGCTGCCGATGGAATACAACCCGCGCAAGCTCTTCCAGCGGCTTTTCGGTCGCGGCGACTCACCGGCGGAACGCAGCGAATTGAACCGACAGTACGGCAGCGTGCTCGATATGGTTGCCGAAGATGCCGCTTCGCTGAACGCACGCCTGGGGCAGCGCGATCGAGCCATGGTGAGCGACTACATGGAGACCGTGCGCGAACTGGAACGGCGCATGCAGAAGGCGGCGTCGCAGGATCTTTCCAGCCTGACGCTGCCGCAGGTGCCGGTGGGCATTCCCGAGAACACCGACGAATACCTGAACCTGATGTTCGACATGGCCGCACTGGCCTGGCAGGCGAACCTCACTCGCATCACCAATTTCATGATGGCGGCGGAAGTCAGCGGTCGCACCTACAACAATGTGCAGGTGCCAGACGCCTTCCACGCGGTCTCGCACCACGGCAACGATCCGGACAAGAAGGCCAAGCTGGTCCGCATCCAGACCTATCACACGCAGGTGTTTGCGAAGTGGCTGAAGCGATTGGCCGCGACACCGGATGGCGAAGGCTCGCTGCTCGACAACGCCATCATTCTGTATGGCTCGAACATGAGCAACAGCGATGCCCACAACCACTATCCATTGCCCACTGCCCTGGTAGGCGGTGGCTGCGGCAAGCTCAAGGGCAATCAGCATCTGCGCTATCCCGACCATACGCCGCTGGCCAATGCGCTGGTGGCGTTGCTGGACCGCGCCGGCGTACCCACGGAAAAACTGGGTGACAGCAACGGCGTGATTTCGGAGATCTGATGCGCCGCCTCGCCATTCTGCCTGCACTGCTGCTGACCGCGATGGCTGTGCCTGCCGCGCTGCTCGCGGCCACTCCCGCTGCTGACGCCGATGGAACGACACCGCTGCACTGGGCCGTCTACAACCGTGACGCGCGGCAGGTGCGCGAACTGATCAAGACTGGCGCCGACGTGAACGCGCGCAACGACTATGGCGCGACGCCGCTGACCGAGGCGGCGGAAACGGGCGATGCCGACATCATCGGCCAGCTGCTGAAGGCCGGGGCCGATCCGGAAAGCAGCAACGACGATGGACAGACCGCACTGATGATCCTGGCGCGCACCTCGAACATCGCGGCTGCCGAACTGCTGCTCAAGCATCACGCCAAGGTGAACGCGGCGGAGAAATGGCGCGGCCAGACTGCGCTGATGTGGGCCGCTGCCGAGCGGCAGCCCGAAATGGTGAAACTGCTGATCCGGCGCGGCGCTGACGTCGATGCGCGCTCCGCGGTGAATGACTGGAAGCGCTACGTTACCGCCGAGGGGCGCAAGCAGGACCGCAACCCCGCTGGGCTCACGCCGCTGCTATACGCCGCGCGGCAAGGCTGCCTGGAATGCGCCCGCGCGCTGGTGAAGGGCGGTGCGAAGGTGAATCTTGCGGACCCCGACGGCATCTCACCGCTGCTCATGGCGGTGATGAGCATGCACTTCGACACGGCGAAGCTGCTCATCGACAGCGGCGCGAATGTGGACAAGTGGGACTGGTGGGGTCGTAGCCCGCTGTACGCAGCAGTGGATGTGAACACCATTCCCACGGGAGGAAGGCCCGACCGCCTGTCCACTGACGACACCAGCAGCCTCGACATCATCCGGCTGCTGCTGGAGCGCGGCGCCAATCCGGACGCACGGCTGCGCAAGTTCCCGCCCTATCGCGCCCTGGGCCCGGACCGTGGCGGCGATGGCGTGCTGACCACGGATGCCACGCCGCTGCTGCGTGCCGCCAAGGGCGCGGACCTTGCCGCCATCAAGCTGCTGCTCGCCGCCGGCGCGAATCCCAATCAATCACAGGTGGATGGCGTGACGCCATTGATGGCGCTGGCCAGGGTAGGTGCGGGCAAGGCCGATACACGCGGCGAATACGTGACTCAGGAAGAGGCCATCGAAGCGGCGCGCCTGCTGGTGGCCGCCGGCGCGGATCTGAACGCGCGGTCGCGGCCGGGCGTGGGCCTTCAAGGTCAGGTGCCTGGTCGTTCTGCCGCCGAAGGCGCCGCCGCATGGGGTTGGACCAAGGTCGCTGCCGCACTGGTGGAAATGGGCGCGGAACCGCCACGTTCCAGTCCTCGCAGCGGCGCTGCCGCTGCAGCACGCTAAAGCCCCCTGGCAAGCGTGTCTTTGGCCAATACCAGCGGCATCCTGCTGCTCGACAAGCCGTCCGGCATGAGTTCCAGCACCGCTGTGCAGCGCGTGCGCCATGCATTCGGCCGCATCAAGGCTGGACACACCGGCAGTCTGGATCCATTGGCCACCGGCGTCCTGCCCATCTGTCTGGGCGAGGGCACCAAGGTCGCCGGCTACCTGCTGGATGGCGACAAGGAATACGAATTCACGGCCCGTTTCGGCGGGCGTACCAGCA
>DATNCK010000326.1:0-6633 GCA_035571575.1 Steroidobacteraceae bacterium
CACGGGGATGGCGGCGCCTTCGAAGCTGTAGGTGCCGGTCTTGCCATCGATGGTCATCTCGAGCTCCACCCACACATGCGGGTTGGTCCACTGGACTTCCTTGACCGTGCCCTTGAAGTTGATGGATTTCGCCATGTCGAACATCGCGAAGGAATGATGCGCGACGGCAGCCAGCGGCAGCACGGCCAGCAGCAACGCAGTGGTCTTTCTCATGAGTGAAGGTCTCCGGCAAATCACAGGTCGCGATTGTTCTCGCACAGGTATTCCTCGAAGCGGCTGCCGGGCGGCATCGGCGTGTAGGCACGCTTGATCGTGTACGGCGCCAGCAGCGCTTCCGGATCCGTCAGTGTCGTCTCGATTTCCATGCGGGTCGGGCTGACGCGGCGGAAGCGCTCGACCGCCGTCAGCTTGTCGGAATACGGCACGCCGTCGCGGTCGAAGGTGGCGGCGCGGATGTTGTTAGTTTCAACCACCAGCGTGTCGCCTTCCCAGTGGCCCACGGAGTCACCGTTGAAGCTGGGATCTGCGCCCTCGGTGTGGCCGATGCCATCCATGTAGATGCGACGGATGTCATGCAGCACCCCGAGATTCATCGTGATCTGGCCCGGTGTCTGGATGATCTCCATGGGCATGGTGCCGAAGCGCGCGATACCGAAAGCCAGGCAGCGGGTGACCGTGTCGGGCTCCTGCGTGCCGGTTTCGAACTTCTTGCTCCACTCGGCAAAGCGTTTCGCGTACGGCGGAGTGAGTTGCGGCGGCGCAGGACGCGTGAAGCGCGGCATCCCGGCGGGTGGTCCGCCGGGCGGACGCGCCGCGCCCGGTGGAGCGCCAGCCGGCGCACCACCTGCCGGCGCAGCGCCCGCCGGGGGAGCTGCGGGCGGCGCGGCGGGCGGTGCACCGACCGGAGGCCCGAAATAGGCAAACTCGGGATTCCACATGCCCGAGAGATTGGGATGGGAGGGATCGCCGTAGAGGGGATCCTTCATTACCGTGGCCGATAGCGCCATCGACGCCACGCCAGAAAGGCAAAGTAAACTGCTGGCACGGACCAGCACTCCAGACACTCGCATCGCAGTCCCCCGCGGAAGTAATTCCTTGATGTGGGAATTTAGCGGAATGCACCGGCGGGAGCCAGTGTTTCGGCAGCGGCTGCCCGTACATTTCGGTCCCCTATTCAATTGTGCTAAGCAATATTCAATGAAAGCGAAAAAAACCGGCCCGACCCGCAAGGCTGCGAACACGTCCAAGGCCCCCGCCAGCTCCAAGCCCCGCCGCAGCCGCGGCCGTCCCCGCGCCAACCAGCAGACCGTCGGTCGCGAAACCATCGTGGCCTCCGCGCGGAAGCTGCTGGACAAGCTGCCACCCCACAAGGTCACGATTTCATCGATTGCCCGCAGCGCAGGGGTGGATCCGGCCCTGGTGCGCTACTACTTCACAAATCGCGAGGAGCTGATCCTGGCCGTCATCGAGGACATTCTGGCGACCTGGCATTTCACGCATCCCGCGGTGGCCACGGCCCCTGCTGCCAAGCTGTCCTCGCTGGTGCGCGACATGCTGGATTTCGCGCTCAACGTGCGCTCCATGCAGCGGCTGATGATCGACGAATGCGCCAGTGCCAAGTCGCCCGAGGTGCGGCGCCGGGTGCGCGACCTGAATGCGGGGGTGGTCAACCGCTACGCGCTGCTGCTGCACTCGGAAAAGGAGACCCGCACCAGCAACACCGATCCGCTGTTCATGCACGTGGCCATCATCGGCATGTGCGAGTTCTTCGCGGCGGCGCAGGCCATGATCAGGCCACTGGTGCCTGCCGATGTGGACGACGAGGAACTTGCCGCGCGCTACAAGGACTTCATCGGGCGGCTGGTGCTCGACGGGCTGCGTTCCAGCGTCGAGCCCTGGGCCGCGCGCACCGCTAGCGCTTCTTGAGCTGGTTGTATTCGGCCATGGCCTGCCGCGAGGCCTCGCGCTCGCCTTCGGCACCGATAGTGCCCTTGAGCTCCGAATACAGCCGCACCATGTTGTTGGCGACACGATCCGGATCCGTCCAGGTGGCGTATTTGCCAAGGTCGAGCTCCGCGGCGGCACGACCTGCGCCAATGCCGGCATCCATGGCCTTGCGTCCCTCGCGCAGCAGCAGCGCGAGGTAGTCACGCATCTCGATCAATTCCTTCTTGCCGCCCACCGGGCCGTGTCCCGGCACGATCACTTCCACTTCCGGGTCCTGCAGCACCGAGTCGCAGACCTTGATCCAGTCCTGCACGAATCCCGAGCTGGCCAGGGGCGTCACGCCGAAGAAGGCAATGTCGCCCATGAACACCGCGCGCGAGGAACGCACGTAGATCAGCGCATCTCCCGAGGTATGGGCGCGTCCGGGCCAGACGAAGTCGACCTTGGTATCGCCGTAGTACACCGACATGCGGTCGTGGAAGGACAGCGTCGGCAGCACCACACGATTCACGTCATCGGCGTTACCCCAGGCGGGATTGGTCTTCCAGTACGCCGGCGTGGCGGGCGTGCCCATCTTCACCATCTGCGCGCGGGTTTCCTCCTGCGCGATGATTTCGATGCCGGCGGGGAACTGCGTGAGTCCCACGCTGTGATCCGGATGCTCGTGCGTGATCACCACCCGGTCCACGGGCTTACCCAGCGTCTGCGCTGCGCGCAGGAAGTTGCGCGCATGCTGCGGCCCGCCGCCCGCATCGATGGCCAGCAGAGTGCGCGGCCCCTCGACCAGACCAAAGTTCGACACCGAGAAATTGCTCTGCCCTGGCGCCTCGCGCTGCAGGAAGGCCAGCACGGTGGGCGAAAGACGCTTCAGCTCGGTGCGGATGTCGGTGGCTGGCGGAGAACCGAAGGCGCCCGCAGGAGCCGCAGCAGCCGGGGCCGCGGGTCGCGCATCCGCCGCAGTGCCCACGCGCATGAGTGTCGAGGCGATCGCGGCGCTGCCTGCAACGCCGAGAATCTGGCGCCTTGTCAGCGCCGCCTTGTTGTCTGATCCGCTCATTTCGCGTCTCCTTCAGGGCACCCGAACGTAGGTTCCCATCGAGTCTTCCCACTTGCTGTCCGTCAGCTGGCGCACATGGCCGCCATTGCGGTCCATGAGAAATACCTGCGCATATGGCTGCGGCGATACGTCGTACAACGCCGCCTCATCCTTGAAGCCGGTGCGCGAACTCTCGAACCAGATCTCGCGCCCATCTGTAGTCCAGGTCGCGTGCGCATCGGCGCCGCTGGTGGTGGTGAGACGCTTCACATCCGAACCATCGGTGTTCATGGTGAACACCTCGAAGTCGAAGTCGGGCATGCGCCGCGTGAACACCACACGATCACCGGTGGGAGAAATGAACGGGAAGTTGTCCCAGCCGGTCGTGAGCACCTTCACCGAATTGTCGCTGAGGTTCAGCGCGCGCAGGCCGCGGGTCTCCGGGTTGTCCTGCGTGCTCCACACGCGATAGATGATGCTCTTGCCATCCGGATGCCAGGCGGGGAAGCCCGCATTCACCTTGCTCTGGGTGACCTGACGGCTTTCGGATCCGTCCGCCTTCACCATGTATACGTTGGCAGGCGCAAAACCACGGCCACCGAAGAAAGTGCCGACACCGAAGGCGACCCACTGGCAGTCGGGTGACCAGGTGGGCATCAGCGATGCGCCATCCTGGCGCTGAAACACCTTCTGGCGCTGCGTGCCATCGACATTCATCACGCTGACCGAGGCGGTGGGATTGCCGAAGGGGAAGTCGAGGTCGGTGAGCGCAAGCCGGCCATTCTTCGGGCAGATGGCCGGAAATACGTCGGTGTAGCGGTACTCGCGCTTCTTGTCCCAGCTGTACAGGCGCGTGAACTGCGCGCGGTTCTTCACATCGATGCGGTAATACACCAGGGTCTTGCCATCCGGCGACCAGGAGGGGCTACGCACCTCTCCTTCGGGTCCGCGCTTGCCATCGGAGTAGGTGATGCCGACCTTCGGGCCGTCCTTTGACGTGCCCTTGATCACGTAGCCCACCCGGCCATCCTGGAGGTACTGGGGATTGGTCTTCAGCGCGGGACCGGAGGTGACCGGAGTTTCCGCACCGGTGGCCAGGTCTACCTCGATGATCTGCGAGGTGGATCCAAGCGCGGCAATGCCTGCGCCATGCATGCGCGCTCCGAAGGTTTCGCGCGTGGCCAGCGCATAGGCCACCAGCTTCTTGCCGTCGGCGGAGAATTTCGGCGCGCCGTAGGTCGTGCCTGGCTTGTTCGTTACACGGCGCATGCCGCTGCCGTCCGCCTTCATCACATAGAGGCTGGTGGGATGCGAATGACCGGCGCCCGCGCCTGTCTCCGCACCGGCCCACTTCTCGCCCTGGTCGGAACTGAAAGCGATCCATTGCCCATCGGGCGACCAGGACGGACGGAAAAAGCCGTTCATCGTGGCGTGCGGTTCGGTCTTGCCGTCACCGGTGAGATTGCGCGCCTTGCGGCTCTTCACATCCATCACCCAGATGTTGGCCGTTCGCGCGCCTCCCTTGGTCGAGACATACGCCAGCTTCGATCCATCCGGCGACAGCGCGCCCGCATCTTCCATCGATGTGTCGCGCGTCAGGCGTTCGAGCCCGCTGCCATCCGGGTGCACGCGCCAGATGTCTGCCTGGCCATCGCCTTCACCATCGCGCTCGGAGGTGAACACGATCCAGTTGCCATCGGCGGAAAAGGACGCGTCGTAATCGCGGACGCTGGAGGGCGGCAGCAAGGCATGTTCGCCACTGCCATCTGCATTGGCGACGTACAGCATCAGCTTCGAGGGGCCGATGCGGTTCATCAGCATGACCTCCTTCGACACCGCCTGCTGCACGGTGCCCGCCAGCAGCAACGCTCCTGCAACTGACAGAACGGATTGGTTGAATCTGCGCGATGTGGTCATGAAGGCTTCCCCGTGATTATTCCTTTGCTCGGGAATATTAGGTGACAGCTGTATCGGATTCAATTCAGCCGCGTTTCAGCGCAGCAGTTCGGGCAGGGAGCGGCCGACGTTGCCGGCGTAGATGCCCTTCAACTCGTTGCGCGTATAGACCTTGGCTGATTCCAGCCCCTGCACATGCTCGAGCGAGGTGCG
Organism: Steroidobacteraceae bacterium; assembly: GCA_035571575.1. Taxonomy (GTDB): domain Bacteria; phylum Pseudomonadota; class Gammaproteobacteria; order Steroidobacterales; family Steroidobacteraceae; genus ZC4RG30. The sequence goes on from DATNCK010000326.1 coordinate 5,093, forward strand.
GAAGGGATAGTCCGAGCCGAATACGAGGCGCTCCACCGGCACCACCTGCTTCAGTGCCCGCGACGGCGCTGCCGCTGTGGACTGCGCGATGTCATAGAAGAAGCGCGCGGCGGCCGCCCGGAAGCCATCCGGCGCCTGTACCTTCGAATTGGGGTTGCGGTCGATGAAGTCGAAGCGCTCGATCAGGAAGGGCATGGTGCCCCCCGAGTGGCTCCAGATCATGCGCACATCGGGATATCGATGTGCGGCACCGCGATAGACATAGCTCGAGATGGCGCGGGTGGTGTCGGTGCCGTATTCCACCACGGTGTCAGCGACTTCCGGGATGAGCCGCGTGCAGCAGTTCGCTGTATTCGGGTGCACATAGACTACGGCCTTGCGGCGATTCAGCTCTTCGAACACCGGATTGAAACGCTTGTCACCCAGCCATTCAGTGGCATAGCTGGTGAACAGCCCTACTCCGGGCGCCTTCAGCACGTCGTAGCCGTACTCCAATTCCTTCAGCGCGGCGTCGGGGTCGTCCATGGGCAGCGCGAGGAAGAAACCGATCTTGTCGCGGTTGTCGGCGGCCAGCTTTGCCGCTTCTTCGTTGATGCCGCGCGCCAGCGTGCGGCCACGCTCTCCCGCGGGCAGGCCGGGCGTGGTGATCGAAAGCATTGAACGTGTGATGCCGGCTGCACCCATGTCGTCGAAATGCTTCTGCAGACTCCAGGCGTTCATGGGCCCGGGCAGGTTCAAGGCGCGTAGCACGGCGGGCTGGAAATGCGCGTGCACGTCGATGATGGAGCCGGTGCTGCGGCGTTTGTCGGCGGTGAGTGCGATCGATGGTGCCGCGGCTATTGCCGACAGCCCCAGCAGCATCTGTCGGCGGGAAAGCGATGTGTACTGGCTCATGTCGTGGGACTCCTGGAAACTTTCGCGGGCGGCAGTCCAGCCTCATCCAGCGGCACGCCGCGGGTCTCGGGCAGGAACAGCAGAGCGCAGACAATGCTCACCAGCGTGAAACCGAGCGGATACCAGAGACCGGCGTTGATTTCGCCGCGTGCCGCGACCAGCGCGAAGGCACTTACCGGAAGCAATCCGCCCACCCAGCCGACGCCGATGTTGTACGGCACCGACAGCGCCGTGTATCGCACCTGCGTCGGGAACAGTTCCACCAGCGTTGCCGCCTGCGGCCCATACAGCGCGGTGGATGCCAGCATCAGCAGCACCAGGATTCCCAATATGGCCAGGGGACGTGCTGCATCCTTGTCGGCTACCACGGGATATCCCGCTGCGCCCAATGCCTCACGCAGTTCGCGACGCACGCGGTCCGCCTCGCCGGTGGCAGCTCCGCTGGATTCGCCGCCAGTCCAGCCGGTCACGATGTGCGCTCCGACGCGCACCTGGGCTGTTGCGTCGGCTGCCTGGGGCGATTCATGGTGGTAAGGCACACCCGCATCGGCCAGTGCCGTGCGCATCACATCGCAGGCGGACTCGAGCTTGCGGCGACCCAGCGCATCGAACTGCAGATGGCATTGCCCTTCCGGCGCGCTCACCGT
>DATNCK010000327.1:0-4784 GCA_035571575.1 Steroidobacteraceae bacterium
CGCCAGCGACACCATGCGCAGAGCTGTCGGCGGCACCACGTAATCCTGCGGATCGAGAAACAGCTTCTGCAGTTCATAGGCCGCGAGGTCGTAGCGCGGCACGTTGTTGAAAGTGTCGGCCCCGGGTTCGGCCTTGCGCAGCTTCACGCGTATCGGCGGCGCGCCGCCGAACGAGATGTCGGCCTTCAGCGTGATGTCGCCACTGGCCTTGGGGCGGCTGATTTCCGCCTCCTTGATCACCAGGGGTTCGGCCTTGAGCAGCCGCTCGAGATCTGCGACAGGCTGCGTGATGTTGGCATTCTGCGCCGATGCGGCCAGCGCGACGCCAAGGAGCAGCGCCGCGAGCGGGAAGATGCGTGCATGCATGGCCTTACCTCGAGGAACAGACCTCAAGGGCCATTATTGCAAGCAAACGCGTTTAGTTCAGCGCTTTGGCTACCAGCTGCGCGAACGGCTCGGGCTTCATGAAGCCCACCACGCGATATTCGCGGCGCTCCACGCCATCCTTGCCGTAGAAGGCGATGGTGGGTGGGCCGTAGATGCCAAAGTGCTTCAGCAGCGCCTTGTCCGTGTCGTCGTTGGCGGTGACATCCGCCTGCAGCCACACGCTGTTGGCCAGGGCGTTGCGCACTGCATCCTGCGGAAAGCTGTATTTCTCCATCTCTTTGCACGACACGCACCAGTCGGCGTAGAAATCGAGCATCACGGTCTTGCCGGCGGTGTTCGCCTGCGCAATCTGCGCGTTCAGGTCATCGAGTGACTTGATGCGCTGGAAGGGCAGTTCCACACGAGCCGCCTGCGCAGGTGCGCCCAGGGGTTGCAGTGGATCCGTGGCGCCCTGGAAGAAGCCCACCACCAGCAGCACGGCATACACCGTCGCCATGGTCGCCAGCACGCGGGTAAAGCCGCGGGCCGCCGCCCCCTTCAATTGCGACATCTCCAGCACGAGAGCCAGTGACAGCAGCGGGATCATCCAAAGCAGCAGCGCATAACGCTCGGGCACGATGCGCGACAGCATCCACACGGCAACGGCCAGCATCAGCGCGCCGAATACCTGCTTGACCGTATCCATCCACGCGCCGGCGCGTGGCAGAAGCTGCCCAGCCGAAGCGCCCACCACCAGCAGCGGCACACCCATGCCAATGGCCATGGAGAACAGCGCGAAGCCGCCCCGCACCATCTGACCGGACTGACCGATCACCGACAGCGCCGCCACTAGTGCAGGCCCCACGCAGGTCGTGACGATCAGCGCGGAGAGGGCGCCCATCACCACTACACCGAGGTAGCTGCCGGACTTCTGCTGATTGCTCATCGCGGACAAACGCGTCTGGATGAACGACGGCATCTGGACGGTGAAAAAGCCGAACATTGATGCCGCCATTGCAACAAACAGGGCCGAAAACAGCGCAATGATCCACCACTGCTGGAATAGCGTCTGTGCCTGCTGCCCTGCAGCAGCGAAAGCGACACCCGCCGCCGTATAGGTGGCAGCCATGCCCAGCACATAGGCAACCGAGAGAGAGAAAGCGCGTGCGCGTGTGACGTTGGCGCCATCCCCGGCAATGATGCCCGCGACAATCGGCACCATCGGCAGCACACAGGGCGTGAAGGCCAGCAGCAGGCCGGCCAGGAAAAAAGCGCCGGCCATCAAGAAAATATTGCCGTCGCGGATCAGGCTTGCGAGACGATCCTGCTCTGAAACGTAACCGCCCGAGGCGCTGCTGCCACCCGCCGGCAGCGCGGAAATCGTGGTGGCTGCCGGCATCTCCACGTTGAAGGTTTCGGTGATGGGCGAGTAGCACAGCCCGGCTTCAGCGCAGCCCTGGTAGGTGACTTTCAGCGGCAGCGTGAAGGCGCTCTTCGAGCCGCGCGACACCGGCAATCTGGCCACGACCTGCTTGTGGTAGACCTGATGCTCTCCCAGGTCGTCCACCTTCTTGACGCCATTGGGCAGGTCGGGCGTGCCCAATGCCGCGGGCTGCCCTTCTGCCACCACGAATTTCATGCGCTCGCGATACAGGTAGCAGCATTCGTGAACGTCGAAAGTGACCTCGATGCGGTCAGCTGCCACGGCCTCGGCATGCACCTTGAAAACCTGCTCCGGCGGGAGGAACTCGTCATTGCCCTGCACTGCGCGCAGCGCTGAAACCGCGTCGGCATCCGCTGCCCAGGCAGTCCCTGCGAGGGTGCCCAGGCCCAGCAGCAGGCCCAGAAGGGCCAACGGTGGGCGAAATGGAACCAGGCGGCGCATGGATTCTCCGGGAGGACTTAAGCGATGCAGGCGGATTGTAAACGTGCAGGGTCTGTTCAGACGGACCCCGTAGGCATTTCACCAGTTCCCGGGCGCACTATGTCACCGGGGCAACGGACGACGCCTAGGCTCTCTCCGGGCGGATCGACTGCCAGAAACCGCGCGGATGGCGTGCGGATCGCCACACCAGGTTGGCGGCGGCAGCCACGGCAGGCGCCATGTCTCCAGGATGCAGCATGGCGTCGACGAAGCGGTCGGGCCTTGAAGCCAGCCACGACAGCCATTTGCGCCGCTCCTCCTGGCTGACGGCGCCGAACCAGGCGCCAGCAAGCAGATGCCACTTCAACGCGAAGCTGTCCGCGTAGTACTCGGCCCTGTGCTCAACAGAAGGCGTCGCCGCGAATCGGCGCGCCTCGTCTTCATGGCCAGTGGCACAAAGCTGCGCCAGCCAGGGCAGCTGCATGCCGCGCGCGATGTCGAACCCCAGCTGGCCAAAATAGCGTGGATTGAAATCGATCAGCAGCGCGCGCCCTTCATGCCGGATGAACTCAGCCTCGAAAACGCCGAAGTAGCCAATGCTGCTGCACAGCCGGGAGAGCTGCTCCACAAGCTGCGGATCCGGATCGCAGGATTCAAAACACAGGCCTACGCCGGCGCGGCGCGGCAGCTGCAGGATTTTGCGACAGGCCCTGGTATCGATGATTTCGCCAGAGCGGACCGCGAAGCCTGAGATCGAGGATACCTCGCGCGATGCGTTGGGCAGGTACTCCTGGACCATCGGCAGGTCGACATTCTGGATGTCGCGCGTGACCTCGGCCGGGTATCCGTACTTGCGGTACTTGCGCCACTGCGAGATCAATCGCGCCAGCGTCGGGGCGTGCCCGCCCTTCGCGCCACTCTTGAAATAGGCCTGCGTTCGCGGCTTGACCAGGCAGGCCGACACCTGGCGCATGATCTCGGGCAGTTCGCTTTCATCCTGCGGTCGCCAGGTACGGGGAGTCGCGATACCCACGGCGCCGGCCGCCGCATACAGGTCGCACTTGTCCAGCAGGATGCGCAGCGTGCGCCCGCTGGGTGAGTACAAATGAAACCGGTCGCGCAGCTCTGCGTGGAAATGCGCGAGCAGCCATGCCATCTCGTCGCAGGTGGGATAAAGCACATGCTTGCCGTGGCGCGACCCGTAATCGATCAACCATTCCGCCACCGGCGTCGGTCCCCGGCTGAAATCCGGGCAGGCCACCACGCGACGGGCAGCGCGCGACCATCGTGATGGGGCAAACCACTTGGAGGTAGCCACAGTGACGGATGCGCCGCGCGCCGCTACACATCGCGCGGCCGCGAGCGTGCCACTATATTCAGCCATCAGCAGCAACGTGGGCGCTTGGCCGGCGTCTGTCGGCAGCAAAGTCATGAAAAGAGGGCACCCATTCCGTTGGTCTGGCGTCGATTGGTTCGCCAGCTTACCAATTGTTAAAGTTAATTAATTTGCAAACAATGCGAACTGTTCGCGGGCTTGAACCGTTCGCGATTGACCTTGCATTCTGTCAATCGGAGCCGCGAAGTCCCTTAACATGAGATGGTTGGTTTCCCGTCTTCGCCGCCATGCGAAACTGACATTGCGGCCCTGGGTCCAGAATTATCGCCGCCGCAGCGCCGTATTAACGCCGCAGCGCTGGGGATTGACTGATGACTCTGCAAAGGGCCTGGTGCTGCAGGGAGTGGCGCTGGAAGATTTGCTGCAGAGATGGGGCTCGCCGCTGCATGTCGTGGATGCCGCTGCGCTGCGTGAGAATGCCCGTCGCTTCCTCAAGCCGCGCGGCAAAGATTCCGGCTGCGAAGTCTTCTACTCCTACAAGACCAATCCGGTTCCCGGTGTGCTGCGCGTGCTGCACGAGGAGGGCGTCGGTGCCGAGGTGATCTCGCACCATGAACTGTGGCTCGCGCGCAGACTCGGCGTGGCGCCGGAACGCATCATCTACAACGGCCCTGGAAAATCGCGCGAGTCACTGCGCGAGGCCATCGGACTCGGCATCCAGGTCATCAACATCAATCACGCCGAAGAAGTGGCGCGCGTGGCTGAGGTGGCCCGCGAGCTGGGTCGCCGGCAGCGCGTGGGATTACGCATCAGTACCGGCGCTGGCTGGACCGCTCAGTTCGGCACACCCACCCACGACGGCGCCGCGCTGCGCGCCTTCGCCGCTGCGCATGCGACAGGCGTTCTCGATGTGGTGGGCGTGCATGCTCACCTGGGCGGCATGATCCACGATCAGGGCACTCTGCTGTGGGCCGTGAACGGCGTGCTGGATTTCGTCGAGCAGCTCGAGAGCGAACTCGGACTGCAGCTGCAGATATTGAATTTCGGCGGCAGTCTGGCCACGCCCACGGTTCACCACGACACGCCGCTTGATCGGCGGCTGAACCAGACCTTCCATCGCGAACTGCCCGAACCCGCTGCTGACGCGAGCCTGAGCATCGAGGATTACATCGACACGCTGATGCGCACGGTGCGGGAACGGTATCAGCGACGGGGCCG
>DATNCK010000328.1:0-2322 GCA_035571575.1 Steroidobacteraceae bacterium
CAGGTTGACCAGGCCGGTGAGGTTGTCGTGGTGCGCCAGGTATTCCAGCTGCCTGCGGCTTTCGTCCAGGCCGCGTTCGGCTTCCAGCAGCCGGTCGCGCTCGCCCAGCTGCATGGACTGCCGCAGTGGCGCGAACAGCAGCGCCACCAATGCCAGCCCCACCAGCAGCGTGCGCAGCAGATCCGGCAGCTGATCATCGAGCAGCAGCAGTCCCACGGCCGTGGAAGTGAGGGCCACCATGGCCAGCGGCAACTGACGGATGCAGCCCTCGCAGGCCCGGTCGAAGCGGGCGGAGGCATCGACCTGCAGACGCCAGCCAGCTGCGCCCCAGCCCAGCATCAGGGTCAGCACCGAAAAGGAGATATTCAGCCAGGTGCCATCGGCCAGCGTGTTGTCGAGTGTGTCGATGTTCCACTGCATCCAGGCTACCGCCTGACCCACCAGCCCGATGAACAAAGCCAGCCAGCGTGCCGTCCAGCGCAGCCGCAGATACAGCTGCATGACCAGCGCTGCAGCGCTGGCCGACAGCAGTGTCACCGGATACACGGTTAGCACGATCAGTTCCAGCGGCGAGCTGCTCATGCCACGCGGCAGGTACACGGCCAGCGCCAGCGCCAGCGCCGCCAGCGCGAAACCCGCCACATCCAGCATGGCCAGGCGCAGTTGGCGCGACGGCAGGCGCGCGCGGCACAGCTTCACGAAACCCGCCAGCGCGCACAGTCCGGGCAGTACGAAGGCCACATCGGAAGGTCCCGGGAAGGGGTTCCAGTCGGAGTAAACCTGCGCCATCCAGATCCACTGGCCGATCGCATTGCACAGCAGCGCCACCGTCACCCAGCGACGCGCCGGGCGATCTTCTGGCGCCGCGCGCAACAGCCCCCACCAGGCCATCAGCGCCGCGAGGGTGTACGAGAACGTCCAGTGGACGTTATCCAGCAGCGTGGCCCAGCGCCCCTGCGGATGCAGCGCTGCAGCCAGCCACACGGCACAGCACAGCAGCACAGCTGCGACCACGAGGCCGGAGTCTTTCAGCCAGGCGCGCAGCGCCGTTCCCGGCTTCAGGAAGACGCGCATCATCCCGCCTGCGCCCTGGATGTATCGGCGACGCGCCAGGCGTTCTTGCCCAGTCGCTTCACCTCGTACATGGCCCGGTCGGCCGCACGCAGCAGCTCTTCACTATCCGCGGCATGCAGCGGAAAACTGGCCAGACCGACGCTGGCGCCGACGCTGACCCGGGTGCCTGGTGCGATCTCGATGGCTTCCTGCAACGAACGCACGATGCGCCGGGCAAGATCCTGCGCCTGAGTTTCCTCGGCACCGACGCCCTCGAGCACGATGGTGAATTCATCGCCGCCCAGACGCACCACCAGGTCGGCACTGCGATGGATCAGGCCCTGCAGGCGGCGCGCGCATTCGACCAGAACGCGATCGCCCGCCTCGTGTCCGTAGCCGTCGTTGACGTCCTTGAACTGGTCCAGATCGATGAACACCAGCGTCACTGCAGTGTGGATGGTGCGCGCACGCTCCACATAGTGATGCAGCACCTTGTGGAAGAAGGCGCGGCTTTTCAGACCAGTCAGCGCATCGTGCTCGGCCAGATACGCCGACTGCGACTCGACCATGCGCCGCTGCGTGACGTCATAGACCACGCCCTCGATCAGATGCGGCAGTGAATCGTCGGTGGTGTGCCGCACGGAGATCAGGCAGTGCACCCAGCGGCGCTGGCCGGCGCGCGTGCGGATTTCAAGATCCGCAGAGGTGGTCTGGCCCGAGGCGCGGGAACTGGCCACCATGTCGCGCACGCAGGCCGGATCGATGAACACTTCCTGGATGAAATCGCTGCCACGCAGCTCTTCCATGTCCATCGCATTGGCGTCGATGAGTCGCGAGATCGCGCGATTGCCGTTCAGCAGGTTGCTGCGCGGCGTGAGCAGGAAGATGCCGGCGCTGGTGTAGTCGAAGATCTGCCGGTAGCGCGCTTCGGTCAGCGCCACTTCGGCACGCAGGGCGCGTTCACTGTCGAGCGCCGCCTGATTGGTGTCGAGCAGCCGGTTGGCGGCGTTCACCACCATGCCGATTTCATCGGCGGCATGACTCACCGGCAGCACTACGCGCTGTGCCGAGCCGGGCTCCATCGCGGCCAGCTGATGCGCCATGCGTGACAGCGGTCGCACCAGCACGCGCAGCGCCACCGCATTCAGCAGCAATGCCAGCACCGCGATCAGCCCAGCCAGGATCAGCGCCAGCAGCCAGGCCTGATGCCGCAGCCGGGCATGCAGGTGGGCCGCATCGGCATGGACCAGCAGTTGGCCAATGGGCTCG
>DATNCK010000329.1:0-9401 GCA_035571575.1 Steroidobacteraceae bacterium
GACCATGGAATTTGTCAGTGACGGCTGTCTCGCAGTCACGGGCTACGGGCCTGAAGACCTGCTGCTGAACCAGACCATCTCCTACGAGCAGCTCACGCATCCGGAAGACCGCATGCGCGTTCGCGCCAGCGTCAATGCCGCGTTGGCACAGAAACGACGCTTCGATGTGGAGTACCGCATCGTCAGTCGTGGCGGCGCCGAACGTTGGGTGTGGGAACGCGGCATTGGACTGTACGGTGCCGATGGCCGGGTACTGGCCGTGGAAGGCATCGTGCAGGACATCAGCGTGCGTGAATCCACCTACCGCGCGTTGCGCAATGCCGAGCGCCGCTATCGCAGCCTGTTCGACAATGCCATCGAAGGCATCTTCCGCACCTCACCGGACGGGCGCTATCTCGATGCCAACCCGGCGCTGGCACGCATCTACGGCTTCGATTCCCCGCTGGAGCTGATGAACAGCTTGAGCGACATCAGCGCGCAGCTGTATGTGGATCCCTCGCGCCGCCAGGCTTTCATCGACACCATCCGCCGCCAGGGCTCGGTGTCGGGCTTCGAATCGCAGGTGCGCCGCTACGACGGCCGGTTGATCTGGATCTCCGAGAATGCGCGTGCCGTGCACGACGACAGCGGTCGGCTGCTCTGCTACGAAGGCACCGTCGAAGACGTGACCGAGCTGCGCGAATACAAGGAACGCATCGAGCGCCAGGCGCAGCTCGATGATCTCACCGGCCTTGCCAATCGTTCGCTGCTGCGCGAGCGACTGCAGCAAGCCGTGCGTGTCGCGGCGCAGAATGACACACGTTTCGCGCTGGTATTCGTCGACCTCGACCGCTTCAAGTACATCAATGACAGCCTTGGCCATCACGCGGGCGATGAACTGCTGTGCGTGATGGCCGATCGCCTGCGTGCCTGCGCGCCGCCGCAGACCACGGTGGCGCGGGTGGGCGGCGATGAGTTCGTGCTGCTGGTGCCCGATGCGGATGAAGCCGCGGCGGCCACGCTGACGCGACGCATTCTCCGGGCTACCGGCGAGGTATGGCATTTCAAGGGCGGCGATTTCCGCGTGAACGGCAGCGTCGGCGTCGCGCTGTTTCCCGAACACGGCCGCGATCCAGATACGCTGCTGAAGAACGCGGACGCGGCCATGTATCTGGCCAAGGACCAGGGCCGCAGCACGCTGCGCTTCTTCAGCGCCGAACTCAGTCAGCAGATGACCGAGCGGCTGGACGCCGAACAGCGTCTGCGCGAAGCCATCCGCCATGAACACCTGCTGCTGCATTACCAGCCACGTACACATCTGGCCACAGGCCGCATCACTGGCACCGAAGCTCTGGTGCGCTGGCAGGCACCGGGTGGCCAACTGGTGCATCCCGGCAGTTTCATTTCCATAGCCGAGGAAACCGGGCTGATCGTGGATATAGGCCGCTTCGTGCTGCGCGCCGCCTGCCAGCAGGCGCGCGCCTGGCTGGATGCCGGACACCGTTCGCTGGTGGTTTCGGTGAATGCCTCACCCTGCGAACTGCAGCAGGAGCGCTATGCCGACCGGGTGCTCGAGGCACTGAAAGAATTCAGCCTGCCGCCCGAATGCCTGGAAATCGAGATCACCGAGAGCATGGTGGTGCAGGATGCCCCGCGGCTGATCCGCATGCTGAACCGCTTGCGCGACCTGGGCGTGCAGATCGCCATCGATGACTTCGGCACCGGCTATTCCAATCTGCGCTACCTGCAGCGCTTTCCGGCACAGCGGCTGAAGATCGACCGCTCCTTCATCACCGATGTCACGCAGAACGCGGAAGACGCGGCCATCGTGCGCGCCATCATCACCCTGGGCCACAGCCTCGACATGCTGGTAGTCGCCGAGGGCGTGGAAACACAGGAACAGCTCGCGCTGCTGCGCGAACTGGGATGCGACGAGGTGCAGGGCTTCCTGCTGAGCCCGCCGATGCCCGCGGCACAGCTGGAGGCACAGCTCGCCGCGCTGCGCTAACATCGGCGCCCGTGAGCGCGGGCCCCACCATTCCTCTCCAACGGCTGCGCGAGCTGTGGATTCACACCGGCACGGCCTGCAATCTCAGCTGCCCCTTCTGCCATGAAGGATCCAAGCCCGGCGATGAGCGCCTGCAGGCGCTGAGCCTCACCGAGACGGCGCCCCTGCTCACCGAGGCGTCAGGCCGCGGCGTCGCGCGCTTCATCTTCACGGGCGGCGAGCCGCTGATCCTGCGCGGCATCCACGAACTGCTGCTGCATGCACTGCGGCTGAGACCAGTGCTGGTGCTCACCAATGGCACGGCCCCGTTCATCCGCCGCTCGCATCAACTGACTGTGCTGCGCAACGCGCCGCATCCGCTTTCATTCCAGGTCAGCATCGACTCACCGGATGAAGCCGCGCACGATGCCGGTCGCGGTCTGAAAAACTTCCGCAAGGCACTGGAAGGTCTGCGCCTGCTGCATGAGGCCGGCTTTGAAGTCGGCATCACACGCCAACGCCACGATGACGAAAATCCCACGTTGATCGAGCAGAAATTCCGGCAGCTGCTACGGCGACAGGGCTTGCCGGCGGATCTGCCTGTCATCGCCCTGCCCCAGCTCGGACCACTCGAGGCTCCCCTGTCACTGCCAGACGTCGTGTCGGCGTCACTCTCACCGGAGCCACTGTGCTCACGCGGGCGCATGCTGATCCGGCGCGGTGGTGAACTACGCCTGACGGCCTGCCCGCTGGTGGATGATGACCCGGCATTCGATGCGGCGCCCGACCTCGAACAGGCGCTGCGCAGCAGCATCCGGGCCATCCACAGCCGCTGTACGCTGTGTCGCGGGGCGGGCGTCGGTTATGTCGGTGCCACTCCTTCCGACGGGGTATAATGTCCGCGACTCTTGAAGGGGGCGACCAGTTTCGACGTGGGTTGCGAAGCTTCAGGGGCGTACCGAGGTGCATGAGTCCTCGTTAAACTTTTGTGCAAATCTTAGTTGCCAACGACGACAACTACGCTCTGGCGGCTTAATCCCGCCTAACCTCCGATCTGCTGGTGCCTGTGCCACAGAACCCGGGGGACGCGCTCACAGGATCGCTATGTACCGTGCTACGGGATGCATAGTTAAGAGACACCGTTAGCTGGCCAAGCGTCTTCCCTGCTGCTCGGGTAGCGTGAGGTGAGAACCCAAAGAGACAGCTACGTACGTAGATCCTGTCGTGTAGTGCTTGCGGACGCGGGTGCGATTCCCGCCGCCTCCACCATCATCGCCCTCCCGGAATTTCCGGGAGGGCTGAATCAATCTTCGTTATCTCTCGCCCTGCCAACCCGATTCCATCTGATATGGCACGGTGGTCAGCACGGCCTCGATCTGCCGGATCCTGCCGTCCATCACCTTGAACACTTCCGCGATGTAGAAAGTGATGGGCTGACGGAACATCTGGTTCACCGGCCCCATCTTGTGCTCGGGATTGTTCGACATCTGCGTCGGCGTACCGTTGTGATCAAAGTAGCCCCAGCCGAAGGCCAGGCCCCTGGTGCGATCCACCACGGCAAAGCGGCGCTCACGGATGTCGGTGACGATCACGGAAAAGCCCGTATCGAACTGCGTCTTGCAGTCCCATGAAGCCATGGTGCCTTTGGGCGCATCCGGATTGTTGGCGGTGACCTGCCCGTTCTCCCGACGCTGGCATTCGGGCGAGAACGGTACGTTCTTGCCGCTGTCCTCGGTGTCGAGGCCTGTGAAGTAGCTGTTGCCGATGTCGGCCAGCTGCGCCCGGCTCAGCCGTTTGTCCGCGGGAATCACCTGCGCCATCAGCGGATGCGGTTCAGTGTTCTGTTTCGGCGGCGCACCACCCACCGGCCCGGAAGGCCCTGCGCTGATGCTGCGATTCACCAGCACTTCGATCTCGGAAACCTTGTTGCCCGGCTCGACCTTCAACCGCACCGCATACCAGTTGTTGTTGCCGTTCTCGTTGATGCGACCCAACAGACCCACCTGCTCCGCTTCATCGTCGATCACATCGAGCCGATAGGCGGGCGCACTGGACGCCGTCTGCCACAGTCCATCGCCCATGGCCAGACGCACACCGTTCTCGGTGTATTTCACATTGCGCGTGGTGGCCAGCATCGAAGCATCGTGCTTCTGGAGTGCCTGCAGGTAGCTGGTCATCACTCCCGCGAGGCACTCGCGATTGCAGAAGGTATCGGCAGCCGTCGACGCACTGCTGGCCATGATGGATACCGCGGCCAAGACCGCACCCGGCCGGATAAGACTCATGGAGACCCCCACCAATATTGTTGTGGCAAGCAGTATAGGCCACGTACTCAGCGTTGCGACCGCCCTGAAGTGCCGCGCCGCAGCCGGTAATATCCACACATGAATGTCCTGCTGACTTCCACCGGAGTAGTCGCGCTCGCCGAGATGGGCGACAAGACGCAGCTGCTTGCCTTTCTGCTCGCGGCGAGGTTTCGCAAGCCGGCGCCCATCATCCTCGGCATTCTCGCGGCAACCATCGTGAACCACGGCCTGGCTGGTGCGCTGGGCGCCTGGGTCACGCACCTGCTCAGTCCGCAAGTGCTGCGCTGGGGCGTTGGCCTGCTGTTTCTGGCCATGGCCGTGTGGACACTGATCCCGGACCGCATCGAAGAAAGCGAAACGCGCACCGCTTCACGACTCGGCGTCTTCGGCGCGACTCTGGTGACCTTCTTCCTGGCCGAGATGGGTGACAAGACGCAGATCGCGACCTTTGCGATGGCCGCCCACTATTCCTCGACGCTGCTGGTCGTCGCTGGCACAACGCTGGGAATGTTGATCGCCGATGTGCCAGCCGTGTTTCTGGGCGATCGGCTGGCGCAACGCATCCCGCTCAAGCTGGTACATGGCATCGCCGCGCTGATCTTCGCGCTGCTGGGCGTGGCCACGCTGTTCGGATTGGGGGAGTCGCTGGGCCTGTAGACAGGCCAATCATGCCGCGCCACGCTCGAGCGACCCTACGGTGCCCAGTAAATCTCAGGTGCAGGATCTCTCAGCGCCAGCAATGAGGTGATCGGCAGAGAAAGTTCCGGAGGCTGCTGCGCGGCTGATTCGATCAGCACCCGCTTGCCCTCTCCGCTGACCAGGAGGAACAAGCGGCGAGCGTCTCTGAGCGCACCAAGATTCAGCGATATGCGATCTGTCGGCGCCACCGGTGCGCGCATTGCCACACAGGCACCCCGCCCATCTGCATCCAGCGCCGCCGCCAGACCCGGCGCACCCGGAAACAACGAGGCGAAATGACCGTCCTCACCCATGCCCAGAACCACGGCATCGAAGGGGCGCGGGATGCGGGAAAGTCCGCGCCAGCTCACATCCGTGCCTGCCGCCGCCGACGGGGCTGCGTTATGCAGTGGCACAAACTGTGCCGTGGCCGACTGCTCCACCAACAATTCCCGCCGCACCAGCGATTCATTGCTGGCGCTGTCGCCTGGCGCCACCCAACGTTCATCCGTGAGCGAGACCTGTACCTGCGACCAGTCCATCTCCCAACGCCGCAGCGCACGGAACAGCGCCGTCGGCGTGCGCCCACCTGGCACCAGCAGACCGGCATGGCCGCGCAGCTGCAGCGCCTCGCGTAATAACGCGGCCACCTGGGCGGCCAGCGCGGCCGCCGCGATTTCAAGCGCATTGAATCGATGCAGGATCACTCTTCACCAATCCAGCTGTAGCCGTCGCGACTGATCAGCGAACTGGAAGCTGCGGGTCCCCAGGTACCGGCCGTGTAGACCCGAGGTGCTTCCGGGTGCTGCTCCCAGGCTTCGCGGATCGGATCGATCCAGCGCCAGGCCGCATCCAGTTCATCGCGGCGCATGAACAGCGTGAGATTGCCCTTGATGATGTCAGTGAGCAGTCGTTCGTAGGCATCGAGCTGCCGAGTCTTGAAGCTCTCCGCCAGATCCAGCGACAGATCCACTGGCTGCAGTCGCATGACCTCGCCCGGGTTCTTGGCCAGAATGGTCAGTGTGATGCTGTCGCGCGGCTGCAGCGTGATGGTCAGCCGGTTGGGCGCCTGGCCGCGCGGCGCGGCGCCGAAGATCGAGAGCGGCACGTCATCGAAAGTGATGACGATCTGCCCGAGCTTCTCCTGCAGGCGCTTGCCGGTGCGCAGATAGAACGGCACACCAGCCCAGCGCCAGGTGTCGATCTCGGCTTTCAGCGCGACGAAGGTTTCGGTGCGGCTGCCCGCGGGCACACCCTGCTCTTCGAGATAACCGGGCACGGGCTTGCCCAGTGAAGCCCCCGACTTGTACTGACCGCGGACGGTTTTCAGCGCCACATCTGCACCGGCAATCGGGCGCAGCGCGCGCAGCACCTTGAGCTTCTCGTCGCGCATGGCATCCGCATCGCTGGTGGATGGCGGTTCCATGGCGATGATGCACAGCAGCTGCAGCAGATGGTTCTGCATCATGTCGCGCAGCGCGCCGGTTTGGTCGTAGAACGAGCCGCGGGATTCCACGCCCAGGGTCTCGGCCAGCGTGATCTGTACGTGCCGGATGCGCCCCCGCCGCCACAGCGGCTCGAACAGTGCATTGCCAAAGCGCAGTGCCAGCAGGTTCTGCACCGCCTCCTTGCCCAGATAGTGGTCGATGCGGAATATCTGGGCCTCGCTGAACCAGGCCGCCACATGCTGGTTGATCTGCGCGGCCGACGCGCGATCCTGGCCCAGTGGTTTTTCCAGCACGACGCGTGAGTGCGGTGTGACCAGTAGCGCACGCCCCATCTCATCGCAGATGCTGGCAAACAGTGTCGGCGCGGTCGACAGAAAGAAGATGCGCGTGATGGCCTCGCGGCCGACCATCTGCTGCTGCAGCGTGGTCAGACTGCCCGGTTGGGCTGCATCGGCACTGTGGTAATGCAGGTGCTGCGCGAACTGCTGCCAACTGGCCGCATCGAAACCTTCATCGGTGTGCTGGTGGCAACTGCTCTCGACCTGCGCCAGGTAGGCCTCGCGCGACAGCTGGCCGCGGGCGACACCGATGATGCGCGCATCGGCAGCGAACTGGCCCGCGCGGTGGCGGCGGTACAGCGCAGGCAACAGCTTGCGCATGGCCAGATCGCCGGTTCCGCCAAACAGGATCAAATCGAATGACTGCAGCGCTTCCATGAAATTCTCGCGCCGCGCCGATGGACTTTCGCGGCGTGCTTGCCTAGTGTGCATGACATGAGCGCAGCGCGTGTGGAAATCCACCCAATAGTTGCGGAAGTCACCGATCGCGTGCAGCGGCGCAGCCGCGATTCACGTGGTGCCTATCTGGAAAGAATGCGGGCCGCCGCCGCACCGGGCACGGCTCGCGGGCATCACGGCTGCGCCAACCTCGCGCATGGCTTCGCCGCATCAGGCGTCGACAAGGATGCACTGCGCAGCAAACCCTGGCCGAATATCGCCATCGTGTCGGCCTACAACGACATGCTCTCTGCGCATCAGCCCTATGAACGCTACCCACCGCTCATCCGGCTGGCAGCGCGTGAAGCCGGCGCGGTGGCGCAATTCGCCGGCGGCGTGCCGGCCATGTGCGATGGAGTCACGCAGGGCACCGACTCCATGGAGCTGTCGCTGTTCAGCCGTGATGTCATCGCCATGTCCACCGCGGTGGCGCTATCGCACAACATGTTCGATGCCGCGCTGCTGCTGGGCATCTGCGACAAGATCGTGCCCGGACTGTTCATCGGCGCCATGGCGTTTGGACACCTGCCCACCATCTTCGTGCCCGGCGGACCCATGAGCTCCGGCCTGCCCAATCCAGAAAAGTCGCGCATCCGCAATTTGTTTGCCGAAGGCAAGGTCGGCCGCGATGCGCTGCTGGATGCCGAGGCCGCCAGCTACCACGATGCCGGTACCTGCACCTTCTACGGCACTGCCAACAGCAACCAGATGCTGATGGAGGTCATGGGACTGCACCTTCCCGGCGCCGCTTTCGTACATCCGAACACGCCATTGCGCGACGCACTGACGCGTGAGGCCACGCGACAGGTCGCGGGTCTCACGAGCCTTGGCTCGCAGTACACACCGGTCTGCGAGGTCATCGATGAGCGCAGCCTGATCAATGCCATCGTCGGCCTGCTGTCCACCGGCGGCTCGACCAACCACACCATCCATCTGGTGGCCATGGCGCATGCCGCTGGCATCATCATCAACTGGGACGACTTCAGCGATCTGTCGGCGGTAGTACCGTTGCTGGCGCGCGTGTATCCCAACGGCAAGGCCGACGTGAATCATTTCCACGCTGCAGGCGGAATGGGTTTCCTGATCCGCGAGCTGCTCGACGCGGGATTGCTGCATGCCGGCGTGCGCACGGTATTCGGCACCGATCTGCGCGCCTATGCGCGTGAGCCCATGCTGGTCGAAGGTCAGGTGCAATGGCGTGATGCCGCAGCCGTCAGCGGCGATGACACCGTGTTGCGACCGGCCTCCAATCCCTTCAGCCCCGACGGTGGACTGCGCGTGCTGCGTGGCAACCTGGGCCGTGCCGTCATCAAGGTTTCTGCCGTAAGTCCGGACCGTCACGTCATCGAGGCGCCGGCGATGGTCTTCGACAACCAGCAACAGGTCACCGAAGCCTTCAAGTCGGGCCGCCTGGCGCGCGATGTCGTCGTCGTGGTGCGTGACCAGGGGCCGCGCGCCAACGGCATGCCCGAACTGCACAAGCTGACGCCCCCACTTTCGGTGCTGCAGAACCAGGGTCATCGCGTGGCGCTGGTCACGGACGGTCGCATGTCTGGTGCATCCGGCTCTGTGCCCGCAGCCATTCACGTCACACCCGAGAGCGTGTGCGGCGGCCCCATTGGCCGCATCCGCGACGGCGATGTCATTCGTCTCGATGCGCGCACGGGCACGCTGGAAGTTCATGTGCCGCCTGCTGAACTGGCTGCCAGACCGAGCGCTGTTCGTACGCCAGCCAGTGATGCCGGCAGCGGTCGCGAGTTGTTTGCCACTTTCCGCCACGTAGCCACCGATGCCGAATCGGGAGCCAGGACCTGCAACGCATGAGCAACACCGAATCACTGCGCCAGATCCTGCTCCGTGCTCCAGTGATACCGGTCATCGTGGTCCACGAGCTGCAGCATGCCGTGCCGCTGGCGCAGGCGCTGAGCGAAGGCGGGTTGACGGTGCTCGAAGTGACCCTGCGCACACCCGTGGCGCTGAAGGCCATCGAAGCCATGCGCCGTGCAGTACCCGACGCCGTTGTCGGCGTAGGCACCATCACGCGACCCGAACATTTCCGTCAGGCTGATGAAGCCGGTGCGCAATTCGGAGTTTCGCCAGGCCTCACGCCGGCGCTGGCCGCGGCGGCGGCCCGTGTCGGCTGGCCCTACCTGCCAGGCATCATGACGCCCGGCGAACTGCTGCAGGCACAGGAGCTGGGCTACTCGCTGTGCAAGCTGTTTCCGGC